>JALTNS010000001.1 GCA_027000565.1 Rhizobiaceae bacterium
AACTCAACAGATCAATTCCGCTCAAATCCGCGATTGATTTCCCAATCGGTCACCTGACGGTCGAACTCTTCCTGTTCCCATTCAGCCGCATGGACATAATGGTCAATCACATCATCGCCCATTGCCACGCGCAGCACTTTCGAATTTTTTAACTGTGCCGACGCAGCCCGCAAAGTTGTCGGAATTTCGCGCAGGTCCTTGCCCCCATAGGCATCACCAACAAAGGCCGGTTCCAGTTCAAGCTTGTTTTCAATGCCATCAATACCGGCGGCAATTTGTGCAGCAAATGCCAGATAGGGGTTGAGGTCAGACCCGCCAACCCGGCATTCCATCCGGATCGATTTAGTCCCGGCCCCGCATAAACGATAACCGGCGGTACGGTTATCAAGGCTCCAGATCGCCTTGGTCGGGGCGAAGGTGCCTGCCGCGAAACGTTTATAGGAATTTAGGTGCGGTGCCAGAAAACAGGTAATGTCACCGGCGTTTTTCAACAATCCGGCGCAATAGTGGCGCATCAGTTCCGACATGCCATGTTCGCCCTTTTCATCAAAAAACAACGGTGTTTTGCCGTCGAGGCTCCACAGCGACTGGTGCACATGCGATGACGAACCGGCTGCAACCTTGTCCCATTTGGCCATAAAGGTGATGGCGCGCCCCTTCGACCAGGCAATTTCCTTGCAACCGTTTTTGATGATCGAATGATTGTCGGCAATGCTCAGCGCATCACCATATTTGACGTTGATTTCTTCCTGCCCGGCAGAAGCCTCGCCCTTTGAGCATTCCACTTCCATTCCGGCACCATATAAGCCGTTGCGGATCGCCCGCATCACGTCTTCTTCCTTGGTGGTCTGAAAAATATGATAATCCTCGTTATAGGCGCTGGCCAGTTGCATATCGCGATAGCCCAGCGCCTTGCATTCTTCATAACTGTCATCAAACAGGAAAAATTCCAGTTCAGACGCCATCATCGGGGTCATGCCCATCGCTTCAAGCCGGGCGACCTGTTTTTTCAGGATCGCACGCGGTGAGTGCGGCACATCCTCGTGGGTGTGGTGATCCAGCACATCGCAAAGCACCAGCGCGGTTGCCTCAAGCCATGGCACCCGGCGCAAGGTCGCCATGTCCGGCTTCATTACATAATCGCCGTAACCTTTTTCCCAGGATGTGGATTTGTACCCCTCGACTGTTTCCATTTCCATGTCGGTTGCCAGCAAATAATTGCAGGAATGGGTTTCTTCCCACGCCCCATCAACAAAAAACTGCGCATGAAAACGCTTGCCCATGAGCCTGCCCTGCATGTCAACCTGACAGGCCAGTACCGTATCAATTGATCCATCGGCAACGGCGGCTTTCAACTCGTCAAGGCTTAACATTCCAGGCATTTTTGTTCTCTCCGATATGTGGTTTTTTTTGGAATTTTTATCCGTATTTGCCTGGAAGGTAAGCCATTTATCGAGATTTGGTCAATCGCAATATTTAGCCCTTGAACCTCAAGCCCCTTGAGGCCCTAAATCTTCTCGGAACATGATCTGATTGTATCGGCAGCAAGCTTGTACATATACCCAACAACGAGGAATCCATTATGCGCACACCAATCACAAAAACCGACAAATCAACCAGTTCTCGCATGATGTGCCCGGTTTGCCGCGAGCCGCTGGTCATGAGTGAACGCCAGAACATCGAAATTGACTATTGCCCTGATTGCCGCGGTATCTGGCTTGATCGCGGCGAACTTGACAAAATTATCGAGCGTAGCGTCCAACCCGAAACCATCGCAAGGCCGGACGATGATCGCGAATACCGCAAGAAAAACAAACATCGCGACGATCGATATCGCGGTGGCCATCATGGCCGCGGTTCCCGCAGAAAATCATGGCTGGAAGAAATATTTCATTGAAAACCGCAACAAATCCTCAAATCAAATGCTCTTCATGAGCAACCAAACCAGTCGCTCCGCCCACAATTGTTGCCCGGTCTCGCCGCCGATCAGATCGTTGCGTACTTCAAGCATGACGTTTTGAAGTCCACGCGCTTTGCCGTGCAGGTTTAACGTGTGGGTGACCCCGTCTTGCGGGCCATACGGGTCGTTGCGGCGGGCAATATACCCGTTGTGATCCTGCGCCAGCATCGCATCGGCAA
>JALTNS010000002.1 GCA_027000565.1 Rhizobiaceae bacterium
ACACGTACAATGGGATGGGGACGTATAGGACAGCATCGTAAGAGTGGTTCTCGTGGTGGATTTGGAGCTGCTGGTATGCATAAGCATAAGTGGACATGGGTTGTTAAGTATGCTCCAAACTGGTTTGGTAAACATGGTTTTACACAACCACCTAGGATACAGTATGGCGTATACGCTATAAATGTTGGAGAGTTAGACGAGCTTGCTAGAAAACTATTGATTGAGGGTAAGGCTGTTAAGGAAAACGATAAGATCGTTATTAACACGGTAGAGCTTGGATATAATAAGGTTTTAGGACGTGGCAAGGTTACTCTTCCACTAAAGATTATAACGTTAGAAGTATCGGAGAAGGCACGTGAGAAGATAGAAGCAGCTGGCGGTGAAGTAGTGCTTATTAAGGAGAAAGCTTAAGGTTCTTAAATACTTTAAAACTATTTACCTCTAATAAGAAATCATTAAATCTCTAAATACGTATTTATGGTGTCTTAAATGGGTTTGTTAGATGTAATGGCTAAAATAGCTAATTACATACCTACAGTTGAAAAACCAAAGATCAAGCCAGGTCTTTATGAAAGGCTTGTTTGGACTGCTTTAGCTCTCATAATATATGTTATAATGGCTAATACTCCACTATATGGTATTCAAACACAAGGTGGACCCCAGATCCTGCTTGTACAGATAATTTTTGCATCTAATCGTGGAACATTAATGGAGCTTGGAATAGGCCCCATAGTTACAGCTGGTCTTATCATGCAAATCCTGGTTGGTGCTAAGATAATTGATCTAGACCTTTCAAACCCAGAGGATAGAAAGAAGTTTACAGCTGCACAAAAGACTTTTGCCTTACTACTTGCTGGTATTGAGGCTGCTATGTACGTTATTGCTTGTAGATACTGGCAATTAACGGGTCCAAACCCGATATACGATTGTACAGGTACGGCTTTTCAAAGAGTTCTTGTTGGTCTACAATTATTTATCGCAACTTATTTCGTGATCTTACTTGACGAGATGATCCAGAAGGGGTGGGGCTTAGGATCTGGTGTATCACTATTTATCTTAGCAGGTGTAGCTAATACTATAATGTGGAACCTATTAAGCCCCGTAACATATGGTGAAGAGCCCGTAGGCTTTATCCCCTACCTAGCATACTTGATCGCCGGAGGCAAGGATCTCGGCAATATCATTATGAGACCGGGCGGCCGAGACCTAGTAGGTCTACTTGCTACGTTGATCATAATATTTATCCTCGTCTATCTCGATGGTATGAAGGTTGAAATACCAGTTACGTCTCCAAGACTACGTAGTATAAAGACTAAGGTCCCGTTAAAGTTTCTATATGTAACGAACATTCCAGTACTGTTTGTCGGCATAGTATATGCTGACGTCCTCGTATTTGCTACTTTATCGAGAACTTACCTTGGAAACATTGTTCCACAGTATATAGCGGATATTCTCGCAAAATATGATGAACAAGGACGGTTGATAGGGGGGATAGCCTATTATCTTGCACCACCACGTAGTATTCTAAGCGTAATCAATGATCCAATGCAAGGATTTATACATGCTTTAAGTGTCTTATTCTTAGCAGTCTTATTTGGTATAATGTGGGTTGAAATCTCCGGCTTAAGTGCTTCAGCACAAGCCGAGGAGCTTATGAAGAGTGGAATGGAGATTCCAGGTATACGTAGAAACCCGAAAATACTTGAGAGGATCTTGGCTAAGTATATTTGGCCATTAACGGTTTTATCAAGTCTTATAGTAGCATCAATAGCTGTTGCAGCCGACCTACTTGGAGCATACGGTACTGGTACTGGTATATTGCTTGCCGTAAGTATTGTTCAACAATACTATATGTTGATAGCATATGAGAGGACACTAGAAGCATATCCATTGCTAAAGAGGCTTATTGGAGAAAGGTAGTTTTAGAGTTAGTTTTTTAACCCATTATACAATAATATTCTCCTCTTGAAATCTCTCACTAAACAAGTACATGGTGATGCTTCAATGCCAAGGCCAGCATACAGGAGTAGAAGTAGGAGAAGAGTGTATGTTAGAACACCGGGTGGTGAGCTAAAAATACATTATGAGCCGAGAAGACCAGGGCCTGCTCGCTGCGCTATATGTGGTAGGC
>JALTNS010000003.1 GCA_027000565.1 Rhizobiaceae bacterium
CCAATGCCGCAGACCAAATTTGTGCTGCAAAAAGCGCTGAAACTCGGTCTCAAACCAATTGTCGCGATCAACAAGATCGACAAACCGGATGGCCGCCCTGACTGGGTTCTCGATGAGGTATTTGATCTGTTTGCCGCCCTTGATGCCAATGAAGACCAGCTTGATTTCAAGGTGCTTTATGGCTCTGCCAAAGAAGGCTGGATGGCTGAAGATGCAGAAGGTCCGATGGACAATATGAACCCGTTGCTTGACCTGGTGCTTGAACATGTGGGCGAGCCAGTGGTCGAAGAAGGACCGTTCCGCATGCTGGCGACGACGATTGAGGCCAATCCCTATCTTGGTCGTATTTTGACCGGACGCATTACCTCCGGCACAGCAATACCCAACCAGTCTGTTCATGCCTTGTCGCAGGATGGCAAGATCATCGAACAGGGGCGTATTACCCAGATTCTGTCGTTTGACGGGCTTGAGCGCGAACCGGTTGAAAGTGCCACCGCCGGTGACATTGTTGCCATTGCCGGCCTCACCAAGGCAACCGTTGCCGATACGCTGGTAGCGCCGGGTGTCAAAGAGCCGATTGAGGCTCAACCTATTGACCCACCAACACTTTCCATGACTTTTCGGGTTAACAACGGCCCGCTTGCCGGTCGTGAAGGTGACAAGGTGCAGAGCCGGGTCATTCGTGAACGGCTGTTGAAAGAGGCGGAAGGAAATGTGGCGCTGAAAATTTCGGAAGGAAACAGCAATGATTCCTACGAAGTTGCCGGTCGCGGCGAATTGCAGCTGGCAATTCTCATTGAAACCATGCGCCGTGAGGGCTTTGAGTTGACCATAGGTCGCCCGCGGGTGTTGATGATGGAGGACGACAGTGGCCAGAAGGTCGAACCGGTCGAAGAGGCTATCATTGATGTGGATGATGAATTTTCCGGTGTGGTTGTACAGAAAATGTCCGAACGCCGGGCTGATCTGATCGAAATGAAACCTTCCGGTGGCGGTCGTACAAGACTGGTATTCCATGCACCTACCCGTGGTTTGATCGGTTATCTGACCGAGCTTTTGTCCGATACCAGAGGCACGGCAATTTTCAACCGCACCTTCCTGCAATATCAGCCTTACAAGGGCGATATTCCGGTGCGCCGTACCGGTGCGCTGATTTCCAACGGTGACGGCGAGGCGGTGGCCTTTGCCCTGTTCGGACTTGAGGATCGCGGCCCGATGATCATTTCGCCGGGCGTCAAGGTCTATCGCGGCATGATCATTGGCGAACATTCGCGCGGCAATGATCTCGAAGTCAATGTGCTGAAAGGCAAGCAGCTGACCAATATGCGTTCATCCGGCAAGGATGAAGCTGTGCGGTTGACGACCCCGCTGCAAATGACCCTTGAAAAAGCCTTGTCTTATATTACCGACGATGAACTGGTTGAGGTTACGCCTAAAAGCATACGTCTGCGCAAAAGGGTGCTTGATCCAATCGAGCGCAAACGCATCATGCGCGCTTCGCAAGCCGCTTCAGCCTAGTTCGCGGCCTGTTGCTGAAAAAGCACAGAATATGTGAATCCCGGTTGAGGGGGCTTGTTGGTTAACCAATCGTTAACTATGCTCTTTGCATGAGCACCATATCGATCGACATAAGACGGGCAGAACCCAATGATGCGGCAGGAATTGCTGCCACCCATGATGCGTCATGGCGCTATGCCTATACCGGTATGTTGCCGTACAAATCACTGGATAGCATGGTGCGGCGACGCGATGAAAACTGGTGGGAGCGGGCGATCCGCCATTCAACAAATATTCTGGTGCTGGATATCGGCGACGAAATTGCCGGTTATGTGACCCTTGGTCCCAACCGGGTGCGTACCCTGCCGTTTGAAGGCGAGGTTTATGAACTTTATCTGAAACCCGAATTTCAGGGCGTCGGTTTTGGCCGAAAACTGTTTTCCCTGGCACGGCAGGAATTGCGCCGTCTCGGTATGCAGGGATGTGTGGTCTGGGCACTGGAAGATAATGACAATGCCATTGGTTTTTATCTCAATGCCGGTGGCCGTGACATTGCCGAAGGTAACGAAACCTTTGACGGTTCGGCTTTGAAAAAAATCGCCTTCGCCTGGGATTAGAGCTTTTCATCATTTG
>JALTNS010000004.1 GCA_027000565.1 Rhizobiaceae bacterium
CATTGTCGCCCGATTTTTGATATCGGGTGCCATAGGTCAAAACCACGGCACCAATATTAAGGTTTGCCAGTTCGCTGATCAGCCCGACAAAGGCCAGCGCGACCGCATATGCGGCAAAATCATCAAGTGAAAGCAATCGCGCAACAATAATAGAGCGAACCAGAACATCAATGATCCGCGCGCCCTGCGCCATACCCATCCAGCCGCTGTTTTGCAGCAGCTTTTTCAGCCATCGATTGTTCTTGAGCAGGTTTTTCATCTAGCCAACAAGACCATTTCATTTGTTTCGCCGGGGAAGAGAAAGAAAATCCTTGAGGAAACTGAAACCATAACGAAATATCAAAGCCGACCGGCTCAGGTCGTAAAAACTGCGATAAAGCCACTCCAGTCCTAATTTCTGAACCATTGCAGGTGCCCGTTTTTTTGCCCCCGCCCAAATATCAATCGCCCCACCCACGGTTATGCAAAACGGAACATCGAGCTTGGGCAAATGATCATTAATAAAATATTCTTTTTGCGGAAGTCCAAGTCCCAGAAACAATATGTCAGGTTTGGAATTGTTAATATCCTGAATAATGTCCGGGATATCACCACCCTTGAAATACCCGTCACGAGCACCGGCAATTATTGGATCATTGAATTGAATTTTTATGTTTTCCAGTGCATTTTTCAAATTATTGGGGTTGGCACCAAAAAAATAAAGTCGCCAGTTATTTTCTTTAGCTTTGGACAATAGCCGTTCGGCCAATTCAACTCCGGTTACCCGTTCAACATTTTTCCAGCCATTTTTATGAGCCAACCATTGGATCGGCATGCCATCAGCCACAACCATATCAACATTGTTGATAGCGTCGGCCAGTTTTTTGTCATCGCGCGCCATTTCATATTTTGTGATATTCAGCGGTATGCACGCATGGCTGCCCTTGTCTGCAATCCAGGCACTTATTTGCTGTTCAAGGTCGTCAACCCCACCCGGCGTAATCTTCAAATGGCCGAGTTCGTGCGACTCAATCATTTGACCACCATAAAGTCTTCCATTTGCAGCACATCCAGTCCTGAATTCAGGAAGGTGCGAATTGCATCTTCCGGGGTCATGACGATTGCCTCGCCATGCAAATTGAAGGATGTATTCAATATACCGCCAACCCCGGTAATTTTCTCATATTTGCTGATCAGATCATGAAACGAAGGGTGGTTGACCGGATCAACAATCTGGCAGCGTGCGGTTTTGTCAAAAGGGTGCAAACCGGCAGGAATTGCACTCCATGCAGCTTCATGGGTTTCAGGCGCAATCGTCATAAATGGCGATTTGTAGTCTGCGCGCAACTTGACATATTTGTCCCGATAGCTGTCCAGAATTGCCGGTGCAAACGGCATCCAGAAATCGCGCATCTTGATCGCCTTGTTGATTTTGTGAATGACCTGCCCGTCGCGCGGGTCAGCGACAATTGAGCGAAAACCAAGCGATCTTGCACCCCATTCCATGCGGCCCTGCATGCGGCCAACAACATTGCCCGCTGCAATTTGTTCAGCAATTGCCTGATTGATATCTTTCTCGCGGGTGACGGTTATATCCACATCTTTCAATTCGCTCGCAATGGCTTTTTCAACGTCCTCATTGGTATAGGAAGCGCCCCAGTCAATCATGCCAACCGGCTTGATGTCTTCAGCCGGAAAACCTGCATCAATTGCTGCAAGCGCGGCTGCGCCAACCGGATTGGATTCATCGCCGCAGCTTGGGAATATGAACAATTTTTCAACTTCCGGCAGCCCGAGGATTAAATCATTGACCTTGACATTCATGAAGCCACCACCGGAAAGCGCAAGGTTTTTAACCCCGGTTACACGGATTGCACCCTTGATCCATTCCAGCACCACATCTTCGAAAACATCCTGCAGCGCGCCTGCAACAATATCAAAACGGGCGCGGCCCAGATCTTTTCGAAGTCGCTCATAAAAATGCCATTTCCATGCACCGGACGTATTGATGATTTGCAACGGATCATTCGGATCAACCCGGTAATAGGAACGAAACACCTTTCGCACGTCATCTTTGCCATAATTGGATGCATAGGGCGCCATGCCCATTACCTTGTATTCATGTGACATCGGTTTCATGCCAAGATAGGTCGTCACATAGGTGTAAAAATCGCATATGGAATTGTAATTGAAGGTCTCTGCAATGCGTTCAATCTTGCCGTTTTCACCAATATTCAAGGTCGCGCAAACCGCATCACCCGAACCATCGAGTGTTATGATGAGGGTTTTTTCATCCCGGTTCCAACTGGTATAATATGTGGTCGCCGCATGGCACCTGTGATGTTCGTAAAACCGGACCTTGTCAGCAGAAATACCGAGATTCGTTACATCCTTGATCAGCGCGTCCCGGCGTGATCCAAACAACTTGCCGGAAAGTCCCTGCACCCGTCCGATATTCTTGGGATTTTGAAGGATCGACGCCGGTACGAATCTGGTCGCGACACCAAATGCGCGCTTATACCAGGGCGGTTCCGCCCATCCCTGTGCACCGATTTGCGGCATAAGCGAGCTGAACCCAACCTGTTCAACCTGTTCGAGCGATCGATCAGCAATCCGCATGCACTCATGAATCGCCTGCAATGGAAAACCGCTGCGCTCCTTGTCACGCACAAGTCTTTCTTCGGACACACAAGCCAGAACTTTCCCGTTTTCCATCAAACAGGCGGTCGCTGTATGGCCGTCATGAATTCCAAGTGTCAGCATGATTTTATCTATTGTCCTTCGGAAAATTATTGTACAAATACTCGCTCAGACCGTGAAATGCCCAACTTTGTGCCCAACGTATATAGGGAATGGCAATTGCCTTCCCCTTGCGCCGCTGAAAGTAGAAATAACCGCTTGGATCGCGAAAAGTTTCCAGCATTTTTTTTGCCGTATTATCCACCAGAGATTTGTAGCCTTGACCCATTCCTGAGAAAAATACCATAGCCTGCGCATACGAATGGATATCTTCAGGTAAAACACGGTCGTGAAAATACTTCGCGGTCCCATCCGGCTCAAAAAAATTATCGGCATAAAAGTCGACACCCTTTTTGTAAGCCGATGTGTGCCCATTTGCTTCCCCAAGGTCAAGAAAATAGCGAATGGCTTGCAAATTAAATCCAGTATGAAAGCTGTCAATCCATTTCTGAAAATCCGTATCCGCGTACCACCAGGATCCATCCTCACGCTGATAAGACATCGAATATTCAAGTGACGATAGAGCTGCTGCGCGGCCTTCGGCTGATGCTTCATACTGATTGAGCCTGATCAGCAGCGATGCACCCAACAAATTGGCATTATGAACAATGGTCTGATCAATCGGCGTATAACTGAAGCAGAACTTGTCCCCTTCAACCGTTCGATAAAGGTCATTCAGCAAAAATTCCCTGATCGGCAATGCCATTTGCAAAAAACGCTCGTCGCCGATCATCTCATAAGCATCCAGCAGCGCATGGCCAATGAATGACGAGTTGACGATTGTCGGCGTTTCTTTCGGTACAAAAAACGCCCGCGATTGCCAGTCAAAGTTATAACCCCAACCATTACCGCTGGTATTGGGTGAACGGTGTTTTGCCAGCAGTTCCAACAGCTCAAATGCGCGATCACGCGCCTGCTCATCGCCGGTTGTGGCAAATAGTTTGGCATAACTGCCTAAAAACAGTCCCAGTCCCTTGGGATTATAGCCCTTTTTAACCAGCAAAAGTGGCCTGAAATTTATTGGGGAACGTTTCATGGCTTGTATCACGGCGATTCGCGGCCATTTCTGTCCAAGTCCGGCAAGCCTCAGCAATGGGCTGTTAAGCGCATCATAGGGATCGTATCCTTTGAAGTTTTCAGCCTCAATCCATCGGCGCAAATCGTCACATGCACCGACCACATTTTCATAAATTTTCGACGTCATGAATTTACTGCCAAGAGGAAGATAGTCTATTTGATTTCTGCAAAGCAATTAGAACAACTGCCTGGATTAAACTCCGTTGAAATGAACCGTATTGCAGAAAAACGAATCTGCAGACATTCAGATGAATTGCCGCAATCTATACCAATTCAGGCGGATGCCAAGCGCAATCGAACCTCCAACCTGAGGTAAATCAGCGCTTTAACGAACAATCGCCCCCACGTGATAATTCGGCCACTTCACGTGGCAATTCCACAGAACCATTAATCGACCACCTGGTTGAAATTTAGGGAAGTTCACTGCGATATAGGTCGCAAATTTAGGGTCAAAACCGCCAGTTTCCGCCTCTATATTAAAAATTATTAATGTGCAGTTGTCACTTTTTCGTGCTTTCAAAGCTTGGCATTCCAGTGGGTGGAAGGACTATTGTCAGCACTATGAAAACAAAAGAGCCATTCGATCAGTTCAGCGATATGGGAAAAAGAAATCCTGACTCCGTCGAATTGAGTACGGTTGAAGCCTTGCTTTCAAAAGCCCGAGACATCGGTTATTCAGAAGATGAGATAGAAAAACTTCGCCATCGATACAGGCTTGGCCTAAACGAAATTTGCAAATAAACCTGCACATTGCAGACGGTCGACCCAATGAGATATTGAGGGAAATATTCTGTGAGCCCAAAAACCAGACTTGCCATTATTGTAGTTATCATTGGTGGGGCGTTGGCTGCACGGTATTATTTTAACCCCAACAAAAATGCCGTCAGTGGCAACGGCGCTCCAATTGCGCAGGTTGTCGTTCCAATGTTACCGGCCAATATTCGTCAGGGACAAACACTGTTTGATGAAAACTGTGCATCCTGCCACGGAAAAAATGCAGCCGGTCAGGAAGGTATAGCTCCGCCACTGATAAACAAAATTTACAGAAACGCCATGCATGGTGACGGAGCATTTCTGATTGCTGCGCGTGAAGGTGTGCGCGCCCACCATTGGCAGTTTGGCAACATGCCGCCAATCGAAGGCGTCAGCGCCAAAGATATTGACAAAATTGTCGCTTACATCCGCACCCTTCAAGTAGCAAATGGCATCAAATAACCGTCAGCATTTCACCTTTTCCATTTTTGGGTCATAGAGCGGTGCAAGATGCACACTGCACGGCACCCGCTCGGTTGCCACTTCCAGTTCATAGGTGCCCGATTTTACATAATCGGCATCAACCCCGTTTTTGTCGCGGATATATCCCATGCCGATCGATTTCTGAAGTGTGTACCCATAACCGGCAGAGCTGAGCCAGCCGACCCGCTCGCCGTTGCGATAAATCGTTTCACGGCCTGATAATATGACGTCACCATCGGCAACGAAGGTTGCCATTTTTTTAGCCACTCCTGAAACCCGTTGTTCCGCCACTGCGGCCCGGCCCTTGAAATCGATGTTCTTTTTCAGTTTCACAGCCCAGCCAAGCCCTGCTTCATCCGGTGTATGGTCGGGGCCGATATCCGAACCCCATGCGCGATAGGCTTTTTCAAGCCGCAGGGTTTCAATTGCCCGGTATCCGGCATTTACCAATCCGTGGGTTCTGCCCGATTTGTGCAGGGCGGCATAAACCGCCGTTGCATATTCAACCGGCAAATGCAGTTCCCAGCCGAGCTCTCCAACATAGGTCACCCGAAGCGCATTGACCGCGCACCCGGCAATACCGATGGATTTTGCGGTGGCAAACGGAAATGCTTCATTGCTGACATCATCGCGGGTGACGGCCTGCAGGATATCCCGCGCTTTTGGTCCCATCAGTGACAACACCGCATTTGCCGAAGTAATATCGAATAATTGTGCATTCATGCCCTGCGGAATATTTTTTGATATCCAGTCAAAATCATGGGAAGCAAATCCAGTGCCGGTGACAATGTAATATTCATCTTCAGCCACCCGCATACAGGTCAGGTCGCACTCAATACCACCGCGATCATTGAGCATTTGCGTATAGGTGAGCGAGCCCACCGGTTTTGCCACATCATTGGCGGCAATCCAACTGAGCGCGGTCTCGGCGTCCGGTCCTTTCAACGCAAACTTGGCAAATGAGGTCTGGTCAAACAAAACCGCCGCCTCGCGTGCGGCCCGGTGTTCGCGCCCGACCGCTTCGTGCCAGTTAGGTCGCTCGAATGAATAGATATCACGCGGCTCCTCACCCGCATCCGTGTCCGCATACCAGTTCGGTCGTTCCCATCCAAGTTTCTCGCCAAATACCGCACCATCCGCTTTCAACTGCTCATAAAGCGGCGATTTCCGGCATGGCCTGGCGCTGTCATGTTCTTCCGAAGGCCAGGCCATTGTGTAGTGTTTGCCATAGGCCTCAATGGTTCTGGTGCGGATCCAGTCATCATCAAAATGCGGACGACCAAAGCGGCGGATATCCACCGGCCATAGATCAAACGGTGGCTCACCGTTTGCCACCCATTCGGCCAGCGCCATTCCGGCCCCGCCGCCAGCGGCAATGCCATAGGCGTTAAAGCCCGCGCCAACAAAAAAATTCTTCAGTTCCGGCGCCTCACCCAGAATAAAGTTACCATCGGGAGTAAAGCTCTCGGGTCCGTTGATCAATTGTTTGATGCCGGCATTTTCCAGCGCTGGCACCCGCGGCAGCGACAATTCCATTAGCTGCTCAAAATGATCAAAGTTGCTGTCGAGCAAGGTATAGTGAAAGCCTTTTGGAATGCCGTCGCGTGCCCAGTCAATCGGATTTGGCTCATAACCACCCATCACCAGCCCGCCAACTTCTTCCTTGTAATAGGTCAGCCGGTCCGGGTCGCGCAGTGTCGGTAAATTCACAGGCATTCCGTCTATTTTTTCAGTCACCATATATTGGTGTTCCATTGAAACCAGCGGCACATTAACGCCGACTGTCCTGGCAAAAGTCCGGGTCCACTGGCCGCAACAGGCGATCACAATGCCGCAATCAATCCGGCCTTTTTCGGTCTCAACCCCTTTGATGATGCCCTTTTCAACAACCACTGATGTAACTTTGGTATCTTCAAATATCCGCGCTCCGGCCATCCGCGCACCCTTGGCCAGCGATTGGGTAATATCGGAAGGATTGGCCTGGCCGTCAGTTGGCAGAAATGCGGCACCGACCACATCATCAACATTCATCAATGGCCACAACTCTTGCGCCTCTTTGGGACTGAGCAATTGCATATCAAGGCCAAAAGAACGCGCCGTGGTCGCCTGCCGTTTAACCTCAATCCAGCGTTCATTATTACAGGCAAGTCGCAAACCGCCGTTCATTTTCCAGCCGGTTGCCTGTCCGGTCTCGGCTTCAAGCGTATTGTAGAGATCAACTGAATAGCCCAACAACTGGGTAATATTGGCATTGGAACGCAATTGCCCGACCAGACCGGCTGCGTGAAATGTGGTACCGGAGGTCAGTTTTTTGCGTTCCAGCAACACCACGTCAAAACCCAGTTTGGCCAAATGGTAGGCCGTCGAACAACCGACAATACCACCGCCGATAATCACCGCTTTTGCGCTGTTTGGAAAATCGTTCATTGTTGTTCCTTTGTCGTCATTTTTCCAGCCCCAGCCGTTGCCGCGAGGCGCGTGCCAGTGCTGATACAATCCGGTCGGCAGTAATTGCAATGAATGCCACTGAAAGCCCGGCAACTATCCCCTGCCCCGTACTTGCCTTGGTCAGCGCAATATAAACTTCCTGACCAAGATCACGGGTGCCGACAAGGGCTGTAATCACCAGCATCGACAGAGCCAGCATGATAGTCTGGTTCAACCCGAGCAGAAGTGACGGTGCAGCGAGTGGCATCTTGATCCGCCACAACAGCTGGCGTTTGGTGCAGCCCGAAACCAGTCCGGCTTCAATCATTTGCGGATCAACCGATCTGATCCCGTGGGCGGCATATCGCACTGCGGGCGCAAGTGCGTATAAAACAACAGCGACCATCGCCGAAAAATCACCGACCCGGAATAACATCACCACCGGAATTAGATAAACAAAACTTGGCAGGGTTTGCAGCGTATCAATAAACGCGCCAATTACCTTGTTGGCGCGGCTGTTTTGTCCGGCCCAAACCCCCAGTGGAATACCGATCACGCTGGCGATCAGCACAGATACACCGCAAAGATAGATCGTTACCATTGCCTTTGACCACAATCCGCTTGCGGCAATGAACAAAGCCATTGCTGAGGCCATCAGCCCCAACCGCCAACCGCCGACCCGCCAACTGATCAAACCCATTGCCAGCGCACCCCAGGCCCAGGGAATGCCAACAAAGAAACGTTTAACCGGTAAAAGCAACCAGGTCAGGGCGAATGTCTTGATCTCCTCGAACGTATCGAAATAATTGATGTTGATCCACCGGATAGCCGTGTCCCAAAACGCGCTGGTGGTCAGCGTCATTGCTTCCGGGTAGGTTTTAAGAACCGAAACAGAATTACCAAACAACAAGGTGATGGCGATGATTAGTACAATTGCCACAGTCCACGGGTGACGGTGGAAAATACCTTCCCGCGCTTCCTGGTGAGACGGACTTGCGCGGGTAGAAAACGCCTGACTGAGTCGGTCAAGTGCAATCGCCAGTGCTACAATTGCCAAACCGGCCTCAATTCCACCACCGATATCAAGCCGTCTGAGCGACGAAAGCACGTCAAAACCGAGACCACCTGCGCCAATCATCGAGGCGATA
>JALTNS010000005.1 GCA_027000565.1 Rhizobiaceae bacterium
TGCGTTTGACGATCAAACAAATTAACAACTTAAAACAATGGGTTGCTCAAGGAGGTCGGCTATGGTTATCCTCGGAAAGTATTTTAGATGATACCCACAAAAAGGGGATACAGGTACATGCTGCTTTTGCTGATTGGATACCGGTACGCCTGACTGGACAGTGGCTTTCGGACCTGCTGCCACTTTACCAATGGAATGATGAACCTTATGAAATGTATTGGCAGCTCAAAGAAAACAATGTCATTTTACCACAGACCGATGCACTGCTCATTGATCCCAAGCAGGATACAAAGGTTTTAGCACAGACCGTTTATTGGGATGACATGAAAGGGGCACAACATACTTTGCCCGCAATGGTATTGGGTGCTTATGAGCGAGGTTTTGTTTTATATTGTCATTCAGCATTAGAGATTGTTTATGATACGCATGGCTCATTAATGAAAGACGCAATGGGGCAGCTGTGGCGCGGCTTGGGTATGGGAAAGCCATGGGTGATTGCTTCTAATGGCGAGATGATGGATCTTTGTATCGAGACAGATAGTGGGGATTGGCTGATTCATCGCTTGGGGGAGGGTATTGAAAAATCCATGACATTAACCTTGAATCTGCCTTGCGACAGTTCGGGGAAATCTCCTCAAATCAAACAGGTGACGGATGTACATACAGAGAAAAAAATAACATGGACAAAGCATACACATAAGGCAGGTGAAACCATTGAAATTCAATGGCCCAATGTGGATGTCTATGCTTGTCTGAGAATTAACTTTATAAAGGATTAATCAAACATGGGACAGCTCCAAGGTAAAAAAGCATTGGTGACCGGTGGCGGGCAGGGGATTGGTGAAGCGATTGTTGCTGAATTGGCTCAGGCTGGCTGCGATGTGGCAGTTCACTATTATAAAAGTGCCACGGGTGCTCAGAACTTAGTCAGCAAGTACGAATCGAAGATAAAAATCGCTTGTTTTCAAGCTGATCTGACGGATCATGAGCAAGCGGCGACTTTGGTCAAACAGGCGACAGACTTTTTGGGCGGGTTGGATATTTTAGTGAACAACACAGGGGATTTGTTGACCCGTCGCAAGCTCGAAGAGATTGACATGGATTTTTGGTATCAGGTTTTAGATGTGAATATGACCTCCATGATGTCGGTCACACAGCAAGCATTGCCTTATCTGAAAAAGGCAGGACAGGCAGAAGGTGCTTCTGTTGTGAATCTTTCTTCTCTGGCTGGACGCAAAGGTGGCCATGCCGGATCACTGGCTTATGCGACATTTAAGGGAGCGATTTTGACTTGGACACGTGCTTTGTCAACTGAAATAGCACCTCACGGTATTCGAGTCAATACGGTGGCTCCGGGATTGATTTTAGGGACATCGTTTCACAACACACATACGACCGATGAGTCTGCAAAAAAAACAATTGAAGGGATTCCTTTGGGACGTGCGGGACATCCAGCAGATATCGCACGGGCGGTCCGTTTTTTAGCTTCAGAATACGATGGTTTTATCAGTGGTGCGACGTTGGATATTAACGGGGGATCGCACTGTTATTAAATAGGAACAGAAGGCTGGCTACTTGATATGAATGGGTTGAGAAATTATTGAGATTGGGACAGGAGTCTATTATGAAAAAGCAACAAATTCGTGTCAGCGTATGTGCCTACAATAAAGGTCGTGTCGGACATATTCGAAATGATTCAGAGCCTGACTTAAAACGAGTCAAAGAAGCATTGCAAATGGCTCATCTAGCCAAGTCCGAAGGAGCAGACCTGGCGGTGTTCCCGGAGATTTGTTTTTTGTTGAGCTGTGAGTCTGTTTGGGCTCACGCTGAGCCGTTGGATGGGCCTACATTTCAATTGGTATCCAAGGCCGCGCGAGAGTTGGAGATGTTTATCGCGGTCAATCATCCAACACTTTTAGAGGATGGTAAACATAACACCACGGTTTTATTTAATCGTCAAGGGCAAGTGGAGGGCTGTTATCACAAGGCCTATCCCACCCGTGGGGAATTAGCGGAACAGATCGTGCCTGGCAAAGGGGCTGTTGTGTTGGAAACCGAGATTGGGCGTTTGGGGTTTGCGACCTGTTTTGATCTGAATTTTCCAGAATTACGTGAGTCTTATCGA
>JALTNS010000006.1 GCA_027000565.1 Rhizobiaceae bacterium
GGGTGGACGGTTATTTGCGTTTTAAAGGCCGAATTGAACGCGATGAGTGGATCAAACAGGCCAAGACACTAGCCAAAGTTGGGGCCAAAGGTGGCACCAATGATTAGGTCTAGCAGCTCAGCAGGGAGTTACCGATATGGCAAATAAGGAACCGGTTGTATTAACCTGGATGTCGATTAGCCTCGGCGTAATTGCCGTTTTTGCGGCAATTGCCATTGTAACATTTATCGACAATGTTGCTGGACTTGGTATTCCGCCATTTGTCATTTCGCCCATCGGGGCTGCTATTGGCGTTGCTGTGTGGTTCGCCTTTGTCTTTCGCAAGAAAGACAAGGGGTAATGGAAGAGTGATCGTGCGCCGCCAATCAATTGAACAGGCTATCTAATGCTGGAAGATAAAGACCGCATATTCAATAATATTTATGGCATTCATGACCGGAGCCTTAAGGGCGCTATGGCGCGTGGCCACTGGGACGGCACCAAAGGGTTCATCGACAATGGGCGTGATTGGGTTGTAGAGCAAGTCAAGGCTTCCGGTCTTCGCGGCCGTGGCGGAGCGGGTTTTCCAACTGGGCTGAAATGGTCGTTCATGCCAAAGGTCAATGACGGGCGCCCGCATTATTTGGTGATCAATGCCGATGAATCCGAGCCGGGCACCTGCAAAGATCGCGATATTATGCGCCACGATCCGCATACGCTGATCGAGGGCTGTTTGCTTGCCAGTTTCGCGATGGGTGCCAATGTTTGTTACATATATGTGCGCGGTGAATATATTCGCGAACGCGAGGCGCTCGAACTGGCAATTGCTGAATGTTATGATGCCGGTCTGATTGGCAAAAAAAATATCCACGGCTGGCCTTTTGATCTTTATGTATCACACGGGGCAGGGGCCTATATTTGTGGTGAAGAAACCGCTCTTCTGGAAAGTCTGGAGGGCAAAAAAGGCCAACCACGGCTGAAACCGCCGTTTCCGGCAAATGTCGGATTGTATGGTTGCCCGACTACGGTAAACAATGTGGAATCTGTGGCGGTCGCACCAACGATATTGCGACGTGGTCCAGCATGGTTCAAAGGCTTTGGGCGCGAAAACAACCACGGCACCAAACTTTTCTGCATTTCCGGCCATGTGGAGCGTCCCTGTACGGTTGAAGAAGAAATGAGCATCCCGTTTCGCGAATTGATTGAGCGCCATTGTGGTGGCATTCGCGGCGGTTGGGATAATCTGTTAGCGGTTATTCCAGGCGGCTCGTCGGTGCGCATGGTGCCCGGTGAAGACATCATTGATTGCCCGATGGATTTTGATTCACTAATGGCTCACAAATCCGGGCTTGGCACCGCGGCAGTGATTGTCATGGATAAATCGACGGACATAATTCGGGCTATTGCCCGCCTGGCTTATTTTTATAAGCACGAGAGTTGCGGCCAGTGCACCCCGTGCCGTGAAGGCACCGGCTGGATGTGGAGGGTGATGGAACGCATGGTTGAAGGTCGGGCCGAGGTCAGGGAAATCGACATGTTGCTCGATGTCACCAAACAGATCGAGGGTCACACGATATGTGCGCTGGGTGATGCGGCCGCATGGCCCATTCAAGGGTTGATTAGCCATTTCCGTCCGGTGATCGAAGAACGTATCGCGAGTTATACCTATCGCTCAGACAAGGATGGCGCGGTGAAGCTGGAGGCAGCGGAATAAATGCTAACCGGGCTTACAGTTCAGGAACTTGGAGTGCTGGCGCGTAATGGCGCGAGCCTTGATGTTGATGGAACAAAACTCCCGCCTGTCGAGTTGTGTGAATTGGCGCGCAACATGACGAGAGATTCTGTTTTAACTGTGCACAATTCAAACAAAATACCGATGCATCTGCTGGCACAGATTGCACGGGCCTCGGGCATATCTCATGTCCGGTTTAAGTGAAGGTTGTAATAAAACAAATGCATTTGGCTGAGTTGAACATTGCGAACTGGAAGATTGACCCGACATCTGCTGATGCTGCGGGGTTTGTCAATAATGTGGGTCGTATAAATGCCTTGGCCGAACGCTCGCCTGGATTTGTATGGCGCAAGATTGATGAAGAACGCGATGCGACCGGTCACAACGTACTTGGTGGCCCAAAAACGCTGAG
>JALTNS010000007.1 GCA_027000565.1 Rhizobiaceae bacterium
GTGTTTGTGGGTGCTTGCTTGTTTACTGACATGGCCGTATGCCGTGTTTTACAATGAGCCGCAATTGTTCTGGTTGATCCCGGCAGTGAGTTTTTCAGCTTTGATTTCAGGGTTTGCTTCCACGCGTTTGGCGACACTTAATCGCAAACTGGCTTTGGGGCGTGTTTGTCTGATTGATCTTTCAGCTCAGTTTGCCAGCCTTAGCACAACGGTCATCTGGGCTTTAATCTGGCCGACCGTCTGGGCCTTGGTGGGGGGAGCGATTGCTTTGACGCTTACGCGGACCTTGCTTAGTCATTGGGTCCTTAAGGGCCATCGCGTTCGCTTTGCGTGGGACAGTGCTGCGGCTGGCAGTTTGTACCACTTTGGCCGTTGGATTTTTATTAGCACGGTTTTGACATTCATGGCAAGACAGGCTGATAAAATTCTGTTGGGCAAATTGATCAGTCACGAAATGTTGGGCGTGTATGGGATTGCTCTGATCTGGGCGATTGTCCCTACGGAACTGTTGCAGAAGGTTGCCAATCAGGTTGCTTTTCCTGTGTTTAGTCGGTTAAAAGTTTCGCCCAGGGGTTTGTCCTCTACTGAAGCAGCTCGTGTGCGTCGCCCGTTATCCATCCTTGGTGGGATGATCGCGACGCTGTTGATTGTCAATGGCGGCCACTTGGTCCATTTTTTGTATGACGAACGTTATGCGGATGCGGGTTGGATGTTGCAACTGCTTGCGGTGGGTATTTGGTTTCAGATGTTGGGGAACAGTTATGCTCCGGCGATCCTTGCATTGGGAAAAACCAAGTGGCTTGCGGCGGGGCATCTTTCCAAGTTTGTCACATTGCTGGTAGCTGTGCCCGTGGGCTTTCATTTAAATGGCATTCAAGGCGTACTCTGGGGGATTGCGATTTGTGAGCTGGCCAAGTACAGCGTGTTTGCCTTCACATTACACAGCTTTAAGTTGTCACAGATTCATGAGGACGTGGGCTTTACCTTGCTCATCAGTTTCATCGTGGGGCTTTGTTATCAATTAAGCCGTTCGGTGGATTGGCAGCCGGTGACTTTAGGAACAGTGTGTGTGTTGATCACACTGCTTTGCTGGGCACCGTTTTCCATGTCAGTCGTTCGGATGATTCATCAGAAAAAATCGGGTTAAAAAAAGACGGAGAAGAAAGACAATGATGTTATTCACACATATTGCCATGTTGGGCTGGATCCCTGTGGCGATGGGATTATTTCTGTTCTTAAAGCCGCGTCGAGCGGTGATGGCAGGCTATATTCTGGCCATCCTGTTTCTGCCCAACTACGGATATGAAATTCCCAAGCTCATGGACTACACCAAATTAACCGCAGCTTCCATTGGCTTACTCATGGCTGCGATGATATTTGACTGGCGAACCATTACCAACTTCCGGCCGCATTGGGTGGATATTCCCGTGGTGATCTGGTGTGTCGTGCCTTTCTTTTCATCCATGGCCAATGATATGGGGATTCATGATTACTATGGCTTTTACGATGGGATGTCCAGCTCGTTGTATCAGACCTTTATCTGGGGCGTGCCTTATTTTCTGGGACGGGTGTATATCACCGACCATCAATGCTTAAAGGAACTGGCGATCGCGATGATCATCGGCGCGTTGATTTATGCTCCTTTGTGCTGGTTTGAAATTCGCATGAGTCCGCAGTTGCATAACTGGATTTATGGTTTTACGCCACAACGATTTGGGCAGGCACGTCGTGGTGATGGTTGGCGGCCAATCGTATTCCAAAAGCATGGTTTGGCATTGGGGATGCTGATGGGGATGTGCGCGATGACTGCGTTCTGGTTATGGCGTGCCAGGACGATCAAGAAAATCGGATCGTTGCCGATTGGGGCGGTGGCTATTTTTCTGCTGATCACTGTGATTTTTATCAAGTCCTCTTTTGCGGTGGTGCTGTTATTGATGGGGGTGATTGCGTATTACTCCGTGAAAATTATGCGTCATCCGTTACCTCTGTTGATTCTTATTTTCATGATCCCGGTTTATCAGTACGTTCGAACCAATGGGAGTTTTACCGGCCAGACATTGGTGAATCTGGCTCAGACGGTCTTTAATTCGGATCGAGCAGGTTCGCTTCAGTTTCGTTTGAAC
>JALTNS010000008.1 GCA_027000565.1 Rhizobiaceae bacterium
AGATAAAACCGGCCCATAGGCTGCATTACGGCCAGTTGATCACCAACTTGCAAGTCATCATTGAGAAAACCCGACATTCGGCCACCGGACAGTTTTTTACTGCAGATGCGAAGTTTTCCCTCGTGCGGGCTCAACCACAACGAATATGGACGGCGCAACCGCTCACCGCCAATTTCATGCATCAATGTCAGATATTGACCCTGAATATAAGAATAGGTTTCAGCCAGATGGTCGGGCACATCAAATGTAATCGACGATGCCTCATCGGTCTCACGGGTTATGTCGCAAACTTCCAACATATTAAATCCGCGTGGCAGGCTTTCATCGCCCGGATTATTTGTATCAAGAATATCAGCCATTTTGGGGTTCCAGCACTACAGGCACTTAAAATAGTCAAACGGTTCAAGACATGAATTGCAGCGATAAAGCGCCTTGCATGCGGTCGAACCGAACTCAGAAATAATTGCGGTATCTTCTGACCCGCATTGCGGGCAGGCAATTTTGTCGACACCGAACAGGCTTCCACGAGATCCACTTTCGACGGGTGGTGCTATGCCGTAGGCACGTAATTTATGGCGGCCTTCATTGCTCATCCAGTCGGTTGACCATGCGGGGGACAATACCAATTCGACCTGCGCCTCTTCAAAACCAGCGGTGGCTAAAGCAACCTCAACGTCGATGGCAATGGTATTCATTGCCGGACATCCGGAATAGGTCGGGGTAATCCTCACTTTGACCTTACCGGTATCATCAACGATCACATCACGTAAAACACCAAGATCCCCGATTGTCAAAACCGGTATTTCCGGATCGCACACGCTTGCAGCGGCTTGATACGCGCGCGTCTGCAAATCATTATCAGTTGTCGTTTGGCCGACTGCGCTCATCACCACTTCAAACCCGGATAGGCGCGTTGTACAGACTGCATTTCGGCTAGCAAATGGCCAAGATGTTCGCTATGCGTGCCAGAAATGCCGCCGGACTGCATCCAGCCACTTTCCGGTTTTTTGAGCGTTGCCTCATTTAACACCGCATCTAGTGTTCCGTTCCATTCATCGCGCAGATATTCCGGATCCACCCAGATGCCTGCTTCAATCAACTCTCTTGCGTTATTGTCGACTTCGAACACCTCGCCGGTATAGGGCCATAAATCATCAACGGCTTTTTGACAGCGTGCATGGCTTTCCTCCGTACCGTCGCCCATTCGCACGACCCATTGGGAGGAATGGCGCAAATGATAGGACATTTCTTTCTCTGCCTTGGCCGCAATGGCAGCAATCGTTGTATCCGTTGAATTGATCATTCGTCGAAACAACGGCAAGTGAAACGCGGAAAACAGCAATTGCCGCACCATTGTGAAAGCGAAGTCGCCTTTGGGCAATTCAACCATCAACAGGTTTTTGTATTCCGGCGCATTTCTGAAAAAGGCCAGTTTGTCCTCATCCCTTCCCTTACCTTCGACCTCTCCGGCATAGGAGAGAAAGGATCGCGCCTGACCGATCAGATCAAGACCAAGGTTCGAAAGCGCGATGTCTTCTTCAAGTAATGGGCCATGGCCAGCCCATTCTGACAACCGGTGACCAAGAACAAGCGATGTATCTCCCAATCGTAAAGCCAGATCAAACAGTGCTTCGCGGCTGACGATTTCCAGCTCTGCCGCCATCACATGTGCCCCACTTCTTCGGGGATGTCATAGAAGGTCGGATGACGATAAATTTTAGTGCCAGATGGCTCAAACATCTCGCCCTTGCTGGACGGGTCAGAAGCCGTAATTTCAGCCGAAGGGACAACCCAGATCGAAACACCCTCAGCCCGTCTGGTGTAAATATCACGGGCATTTTGCAGGGCCATCTCCGCATCCGTTGCGTGTACCGAGCCCGCATGGGTGTGGGAAAGGCCGTTTTTGGAACGAACAAACACTTCCCACAATGGCATCATGTCTTTGTTATCACTCATTTTAAGCCGCCTTCCTGGTTGATTTGCGCGCCGCCTGTTTGGCCGCATGGGCCAATGCCGCCTTGCGCACCCAGTCACCGTCATTGTGAGCCTTGGTGCGCGCTTCCATACGTTCGCGGTTGCAAGGGCCATTGCCGGCAAGAACCCGCTTGAATTCATCCCAGTCTATCTTGCCAAAATCCCAATGACCGGTTTTTTCATTAAATTTCAAATCGGGATCTGGAATTTCCAGCCCAAGGTGATGGGCTTGAGGTACTGTTGCATCAATGAATTTTTGACGCAGATCATCATTGGATATGCGTTTGATTTTCCACGCCATCGATTGATCAGAATGGGTGGAATTTGCATCATGTGGCCCAAACATCATAATCGATGGCCACCACCAACGATCAAGCGATTCCTGCGCCATGGCCTTTTGCTCCGCACTGCCCTTGCACAAGGCCAGCAAAATTTCATAACCCTGCCTCTGGTGAAAGCTCTCTTCTTTGCAAACCCGCACCATGGCCCGCGCATAGGGGCCAAATGAGCAGCGGCAAAGCGGTATCTGGTTCATAATGGCCGCACCATCAACCAGCCAGCCAATAGAGCCTATATCCGCCCAGGTAAGCGTCGGATAATTGAAAATCGATGAATAGCGCGCTTTGCCGTCGAGCAATTGCTGCTGCATTTCCTCTCGCGAAATACCAAGCGTTTCAGCCGCAGCATAAAGATAAAGTCCGTGCCCGCCCTCATCCTGTACTTTGGCAAGCAAGGTTGCCTTGCGCCGAAGTGTAGGTGCCCGGGTAATCCAGTTGCCTTCCGGCAACATGCCAATAACTTCAGAATGCGCGTGCTGTGAAATCTGTCGGATCAGGGTTTTTCGATAACTTGCGGGCATCCAGTCATTCGGCTCAATTTTTTCGTCTGCCGATATCCGTTCCATAAAATAGTCATTGAGTTTTTCTTCACCTTCCTCGACGGTCGCAATTTTACTGGAAGGATCATTCAGCGCCTGTGTGTACATTCAGTCAGTCCTTTGAAGAAAAGCCAATGAAAATTGAACCGTCCATTTCTACAACAGGCGATAACGTATTACAAGATATTCAGTTATAATATTTTTTGTAACAAACGGATCAGGCAAACGGTTTTAGTTTCTTCGGCAACCTACTGATCAAGAACCTCTTTAACAGTTGTTGCCAACTGTTTCAAAGTAAAAGGTTTTGGAAGGAATCCAAACTTCCCATTTTCCCCTTCAGGCAAATTCTTGGCAAAGGCTTCTTCAGCATATCCGGACACAAATATGAACTTCAGATCCTTGTGAGTCTTGCGCAATTCGCCAAGCAATGTCGGCCCGTCCATTTCCGGCATGACCACATCCGAAACGACAAGGTCGATTTCATCGCCGTGGTCTTTCATGACTTCAAGCGCCTCTACGCCGCTGTCTGCCTCGTAGACCGTGTAGCCACGCATTTGCAGGGCTCGAACACCAAATGAGCGAACAGCATCCTCATCCTCGACCAGCAAGATTGTGGCATTACCGGAAAGGTCGCGCGCGGCTTCTTCAATATTTGGCACATTACTGATTTCTGCCAGTTCTTCTTCACTGGCAACATATCTTGGCAGAAATACTCTAAATGTGGTCCCCTCGCCTTCTATGCTGTCGGAATATATGAAACCGCCGGATTGTTTGATAATTCCATAGACCGTCGAGAGACCAAGGCCCGTGCCCTTGCCCACCTCCTTGGTTGAAAAGAATGGCTCGAATATCTGTGCCTGTACAGCCTCGGACATACCGGAGCCATTGTCGGTAACTTCGACGATCACATAATCGGCAACCGGCATTTCCTTGCGACTATAGGTGCTGGCAATCAGGTCCGCATCGGCATTGATCGTGTTGATGATCACCTGACCACCATCAGATACAGCATCGCGGGCATTGACGCATAAATTTACAATTACCTGTTCAAACTGGCCGATGTCAGCCTTGACCGGCCACAGGTCACGACCATGCTTGATCGTCAGTTTGGCGGAACTTCCCAACAACCGCTCAAGCAACATGCGCAAATCAGTCAGTACATCCGGCAAGCTCAGCACTTGCGGGCGCAGGGTTTGGCGCCTTGAAAAAGCCAACAGCTGGCGCACCAGGCTGGCTGCTCGGTTGGCGTTCTGCTTGATATTCATAATATCGGGAAATGATGGGTCACTAGCCCGGTGGTTGGCCAGTAACAGATCCGAAAATCCGATTATCGCAGTCAGCACATTGTTGAAATCATGTGCAATGCCGCCAGCCAGTTGGCCGACCGCCTGCATTTTCTGACTTTGCGCCATTTGTGCTTCCAGCGCCCGCTGTTCGGTCATATCAACCGCATAGATAATGGCTGCTTCACCATCCCCCTCACCGCCTCCATCGGTAACAGCACTGGTGTAATAACGGATTGACACTTCCTCATTGTTGGGAAGGGTTGAATCCACATAGCTTATGTTGCCATGGCCTTCTGCTGCCTGTGCCAGTGTTTTGTCAAAATTCTCACGATCCTGTTTGTTGGTCAGGCTGGTAATTTTAAACCCTGTTTCAAGATTTTCAGACACAACGGTCTCTGAAAACAGTTTCTGGAAAGCCGCGTTGGTTTCAATGACCTGACCGCCTTCGGATACCGATGCAATAGCAATTGGGGTATTGTTGAAAAACCGTGCAAAACGGACTTCGGCGGCGCGCAACGCTTCGGATGAATCCTCTCCCGGACTACGGTTCAAAACCAACGTACGGGTGGCTCCGGGTGCACCATCGCTGGCAAATGGAACCTTGTGATAAAGCCGAACCGGTAGGCTTTGACCATTCATTTTTGCCAGATCAAGATCAATTACGGCAGTCTTCGATGACCCAGGTTCGGGCTTGACCGAATTGAGTAGTGCCATGCTTTCACCAAGCACAAGGTCCTGCACATTCAATTGACCGCGATTGAACTGGGTCAGCTCGATGCCCAGCCAGTCGGCCAAAGTGGCATTGACATATACAATCGAACCGTCGGCTTCAGCAGAGAAAAAACCCGCTGGCGCATGGTCGAGATAGTCAATTGCGTGCTGCAATTCCTGAAAGGCTTTTTCCTGCACAGCTCGCTCACCGGAAATATCGACAATCTGCCATACGGAAAGGGGTTCTTTTTGATTGCCAAGTTTAAGTGGTCGGGCATTTACCCGGTACCAACGGGCATTACCAACACCATCTGCGTTTGCGGTGATCCCGCGTGGCATTCGAAATTCACGCTGAATGCGTTCACCGGAACGCACCGCATGGCTCATCTTGTAGACTACCTCGGATGATTCAGGTTCGGACGAAAATATCCGTTGCGGCGTTGATACATCATCGGCCGACCTGGCGCCCGTAATATCGGAATAGGCACGATTGGCATAAAGAATTCGACCATCCTTGTCGGTTACAATTGCCCCTTCGGCCATGCTGTCTATATAGGTTTTGGCAAATTCCTCGCCCTTGACTTTCGATGAAATATGAACAACGCCAAGGGTCAGTGAAAACAGAAAAAACACGCCGATCATGGCCAATACACCAAGAACCACAAACAGCAATTGCCCAGCCAGCGGTTTTTCAAGCACAACAAACAACCCGGCGACAAGTACCAGTATTATGCCCAATACAAGCAGCCGGCCAATACCCGGCGTTTTGCCACTTCGATCAATAACTGATTCAACGACCTGACCGTCTGCTTCGTTTTGCCGAGGGCCTGAATTGCCTGTGGAGCTTTTGTTCATTTAGGAACTTGACCTATGCTGTTCTTGTCTTGCCATGCGGAATGGCCGCCGGGAATTACCGCCCCGCAAATCAGATGCCTTGATATCTGATTCCCTTGAATCATATTTATAACAGTCGGAAAACCCCCAGATACCCCGTCGACAGGTGATTCCATCACAATGCCATTATTTGCACAATTGTCGAAATCCTCCATCACCTTGCCTTATTGATGACAGGTTAAGCGTAATATAGATGTTAAAAATTCAAAAATTGCAATTCTTGCACAAAAAATTGCACTGAGCCGACAGGGTGGCTTGCCCATCCGGGTGTAAAGCGCCATTAATGGTAAAAATCTGGGGTAATTGGAGACTGTGATGCGAGATTGGCTGGCGGGAATCGTTGGTGAAAACATGGCCACGGGCGCGTTATTGATTATTGTAACTGTGGCAATCGTTTTGGCGTTTGTTATTCTGCTCATGGTTTTCCGAGGGTTTTCCGGCACCGTCGTGCGCAGCAATAAACGCACACGTCAGGCGCGGCTGGCTGTCATCGATGCGGCTGTTGTTGATTCAAAACGCCGACTTGTGTTGGTTCGGCGCGACGATGTGGAGCATCTGGTCATGATTGGTGGTCCCAGCGATGTTGTCATCGAAGCTGGCATTACCCGCCAGCACGCATTACCAACAAGCAAAACCGCTCCGCCCAGAACTCACTCGCAGGCGACCGTAGAACCAGCGCCATTGCGCGAAGAAAACGTCCGCACACCGCGCCCGGCGCCCCAGCCGACAATGCGCACCACCTCACCACCAGGACGGCCACAACCGGTACCCTCACCACAAATCAGACCAGTTTCAAAACCTCCGGTAAGTACAGATTCAGCAATTGCGGAGCCGGTTTCAAAAGCACAAACTCAGACACCTTCAGCGCCGGTTGTTCCCTCTCCTCCTGCTGCTGTTGGAGCGGCCTCTTCGCCCGTTAGTCCGGCGCGTGTCGCACCAGCAAATATAACGGCGGGTGCCGTTGCCCCCAATTCTCCGGCCGCCTCTCCAGCTTCGCCGCCATCTTCCTCCGCAAAACCGGTTAAGACGGCTGACGCGACGCAATTTTCATCGCCAGTTTCACCAGTTGCATCTGCAGCCGTAACGCCGCCAAATGCCGCCCCTTCGCCGGAGGCATCGATCGCACCGGCAGTAATTGCGGAAAAACCCGCTGTAACCCGACCGCCTGAATCAATTATACGGGCGCAGCCCAGTCAGGTTCTGCAATCGGCTTCTGCTAAGCCGACCCCTTCTCAGCCTTCAGCCAAAGCTGAAGATAACAACGAGTTGGAGGAGGCAATTTCCGAAAACAAACTGGCAGATTTCGAAGATAACCTGGCAATGAACCTCGGTGAATCGCTGGTTCCGGAAGCCGCCGATGAGCAAGAAAGCAGCCTTGCCAGCGAAATGGACGCGCTTCTGAGTGAAATCACTTCGGGAACAAAACCCAAAACCTGATATCAAACAATCAAACCGGATTTCAATTATTCGTCGCGGTAAACTTTTTCACGACGTTCATGGCGTTCCTGCGCTTCAATCGACAATGTGGCTATTGGACGGGCCACCAGCCGGTTTATACCGATTGGCTCATTAGTATCTTCGCAATAGCCATAGGTGCCGTCATCAATTCGGGAAAGGGCCGAATCAATTTTGGCGATCAGCTTGCGTTGACGGTCTCGCGACCGCAGTTCAATTGATCGCTCGGATTCAGACGATGCCCGATCTGCCAAATCAGCGTGATTGATATTTTCTTTTTGCAAAGTGAGCAGGGTTTCTTTCGATTCCCTGATAATTTCTTCTTTCCACCTGATGAGCTTTTGGCGAAAATATTGCTGTTGACGCTCATTCATAAATGGTTCGTTTGGCGAAGGAAGATAGGGCTCCGTCTTGGTTGACATGTTTTCTCCCAGCAACTTTACCGCCTGATTTATCGGCGAATTATTAAATTATTGAGCGCTATATAAACTCGATTTAATGTATGAACAAGCACGAAGTTGCATGAGAATAAATAATTGATTCCATGCCGGAATCATCCATGAACCACGGCGGACATTTGCCGCCTGATTTATCAATCCTTCTTTGCTGGTTTTTTTGGGGATTCTTACTGTCTGCTTACGACTATCTGGCGGCGCAGCAACAATACCGGCCGCTTTGCTTGTGAAGGAGTGGCCAAACCGCTTGGCAATTTCTTCACAGCCGTATAATGAATTTATATGTTACGCTTGTATATTTTACGCCACGCCAAATCTGCGTGGCCTGCCCCCTCCACCGGTGATCACGACCGGCCGCTGAACAAGCGCGGTCGCGGTGATCTTGTAAAAATCTCAAAAATGCTCCTGGAGCGGGGTTATTTACCCGATCTTGCTTTGTGCTCATCAGCCGAAAGAACCCAGGAAACCTGGAGAGGAATTGCCGGTGTATTGCCCAATTGTGCAATGGAAATTCGCCCTGAACTCTATGAAAGCACTACCTCACGCTATCTGGAAGCAATACGTTCCGCGAGGATAAATGGCTCGCTGATGTTAATCGGCCACAATCCGGTATGTGATGAACTGACTCGCCTGTTAATTACCGGAGACGGTCCCGTCGCGGGTGAGTTTTTGTCTACCCATTATCCAACCGGCTCACTTGTTGTTCTGAATATTCCCGCAAACCATTGGACAGAGGTGAAAACAACCTCAGCAGATATGGTGGATTTTGTTCGTCCGCGGTTTTTGTAATCTGCGAATGTAATCAATTGCCCGTCAGGCATCAGGAGTTGGCCACCCGCAACTGATTTTCGTTTTTACTGCGACCGGAATTCTCAGCAAGTTGCTTTCCACTTGCCAAATCGCCCGCCTCATAGATTGCCATTTCAATGAGATAGGCCAAAACTG
>JALTNS010000009.1 GCA_027000565.1 Rhizobiaceae bacterium
ATGACGATGTTGCCACTAAAGTCTACCACCACATAAGACAAAGCCTGGGAACCAATCGTTGCAACCTGGAAAGTATTTCTCAATTGCTGGGCAACAGCCCGCGAATATTGCAGCGCGAACTCCAGATAAAGGGTGTCACTTTCCGGGAACTCTTGAAAAATGTCCGGCGGGAGGTTGCCGAGCACTATCTGCGCAATTCCTCGATTCCTCTGGTTGATCTTGCCGAAATCCTGGGGTATCGCAATGTCAGCGCTTTTTCAAGAGCATTCAAGAATGACCACGGTATGTCGCCTGAACAATGGAAGCATGTGCATAAAACAAATCTGTCCCGATAATCCTTTCAGTTCAGAATAGCACCCGCCCCCGTATCGTCCATATCCGCAACCGAATGAGTCATTATCGTATGCTCGTTGATCCACTTGTTGATGTCGATGGGCTGGAAACGTCCTTTTTTCTCGACAGGAAAACGGATGGCCTGGCCCGGCCGGACATCCAGAACCTGATGGTTATCCACGACGATCGTGCCATTGACAATAACGTAAGGAATCCCCTTTGACGGCAAACCGTGTTCACCCGCCTTGTATGTCGCGCTCGGCGCAACGGTTTCGGGATCAAACAGGGTGATGTCGGCGACTTTTCCCACCTGCAGCCGGCCACGTTGCTGCATGGCTTCAAGCCCGGTGTCGCCAAGATGTTTTGCCGTCCAGTAACTTAACTGGGATAACGTGAACATCAGTGGCACGCCTTGCTCGCGCCCCATGGCCAATGTGGTGGAAAAAGATGACACGGTGCGGGGATGTCCCGCGTACTGCGTTGGATCGGCATCGTAGGGCAGCAACTTCCCGTTCTTGTCAGCGCCCCGCATTGCATCGGAAGCAACAACCATATGAGGTATCGTCAACCAGTACTTCATCCACTCTTTACGTGGTGGTATGTGCATGATAATAACGTAGCCGGGATTGGCCCTGGACTTGTCCAGAAATTCCTGTTTGCTCAAAAATTTATCAGCACCGGGATCATAGATGGTTTCTTCATACTTATAGCCGTTCACCTTTTCCCAGATTTCCGGCTTGAGAAATTCCGCGCTGATAATAGTGGAAGCGGCTGCGAATGGATAATACTCCCCCCAGACGTTATAGCCTTTGGCGCGGGCCAGCTTCAGTTTTTCTTCGTTCTCCCACCAGCCATAGTCATTGTCATGCGCCAGCAACAGGGGGGCATCAAGCAGCATGGCATTGACCAACACTTCGTCGAGGCCAATCGGCGCTTCGGTAGGGGTTTCGGTATTTAAATGAAAACGGGTATGTACAGAGGTAACACGTCCGTATCGCGCCGCCAGTTTCTGCGCTTCAAACTGTTCATAACTGGACAGACCCATTTGCATATAAGCAGAAGACGAGCCGATGCCGATTGCACCCTGGCGAAGGTCTTCATCCATCAATTTCATAATGGCGTTCATCTGCTCGATGTTGCTGCGCGTCACCGCCCAGCCCGGGGTACCGTCTTTGGCAGCTTTGTCAACATATGAAGTAGTGTTAGAAAAATCGAGTGGCTCATCAACGGGTACTTCCGGATCATGGATCAAAATCCGGGTCGATGCCAGGCCTGTTGTCGTGCCATAATTCACCTGCCAACCCTGCTTGTCTTTCTCTGCGTACCAGTCGCCGACCCGCGTGGCGCCGGCTTCCAGATCCATGCCGGTTGTAATGCCGTCGGTCACCGCTAATTTGGTTGCGAAACGGTCTACCGCGTGGAAATGCGTATCAATAAAGCCCGGTGCCACCACCAGGCCGGTAGCGTCGATGGTTTTCGTGCCCTTGATTTCTTTTTCGGTAATGACCGCAATCTTGCCATCTTTAATGCCGACATTGCGGACGCCGTCGAAGTTTGTCTCGGGGTCCATCACCCGGCCATTGAGAATGACCATATCGTAATTTGTCGGAGATGATGTTTTGTGATCTTTGTTGGACGCGTCACATCCGGCGAGCAAAAGAACTAAAATAAAAGCGCTAAATATATGGTTTTTCATTGCAGATTTCTCCTCCCCGGCTTGATATGCAAAAAAACAACGACCTGTCGAACAGTTACTTCTGATCAACAGGGCAAGATC
>JALTNS010000010.1 GCA_027000565.1 Rhizobiaceae bacterium
GATAGGTGATTGCTTCAAAACCGCGATGCGGATGATCAGGAAAGCCACCGCCGCTGATATCGAAATGATCCCACAACACAAACGGGTCGTAGTTACGCAGACCGTGCACCGGCATCAGTCGTTTGACGGAAACGTCATCCCCTTCGGGTACGCTGACAGCCGAATGAATGGTGATACTCATGATGAAAGCCCATCGATATCGTTCGGGTTTGTAAAACCTGAATATCTCACGCCCGATAACAAAGCCAAATCGTGATGCCATGTTGCCAGATCGTTTTTACTAAGTTGATTCAAATGCTCATGGCCGCAGGCGCGGGCCATCACCTGCATCAACTCTACCGAGGCAGTAAAAAAGTTGTGTAATCGGGCTGCCGACTTTTCTACATCGAGTCTCTGGCGCAGTTCCGGTTTTTGGGTGGCAATGCCTGCCGGGCAGTTGTTGGTATGGCACATTCTTGCAGCAACACAGCCGATGGCCTGCATCGCGCTGTTGGCAATTGCTATGCCATCCGCACCCAGAGCCAAGGCTTTCACAAAATCAACGGGAACGCGCAAGCCGCCGGTGATAATCAGTGTGACGCGACCGCTGGCATGCTGTTTATCCAGATAGCGCCGGGCTCTGGCCAGGGCCGGAATGGTGGGTACGCTGATATGATCTCTGAATATTTCCGGTGCCGCGCCTGTGCCGCCACCGCGCCCATCCAGGATAATGTAATCTGCACTGGCATCGAGTGCGAACTGGATATCCCGCTCAATGTGATTGGCGCTTAATTTAAAACCAACCGGGATTCCACCGGTGATTTCTCTGACCCGATCTGCAAAACGCCTGAAATCCGCTGCTGAGTCGAGCTCTTTGAATGTGGGTGGCGACACTGCCGGTTGGCCTTCGGGAATATTTCTTACCTGTGAAATCTTGCCCCTGTTTTTGTTGCCGGGCAGGTGTCCGCCGGTGCCCGTCTTCGCACCTTGCCCGCCTTTGAAATGGAAGGCCTGAACCTTTTCCAGCAGATTTTCATGATAGCCGAACTGCGCACTGGCCAGTTCATAAAAATAGCGCGAATTTTCTGCCTGTTCTTCGGGCAGCATACCCCCCTCACCGGAACAGATGCCCGTACCCGCCAGTTCCGCTCCTTTGGCCAGCGCAGTCTTGGCCTCCTCGGACAGCGCGCCAAAACTCATATCCGATACAAACAGTGGATGTTTTAATATCAGCGGTTTTTTGCTTTCCGGCCCGATAATCAATTCCGTGCCAACGTCCTGATCTTCCATCAACGGTTTATCGGCCATCTGCGCCGTCATGATTTGCAGCCCGTCCCAATGCGGCAGTTGATGGCGTGGCACACCCATCGAGGTCATCGGGCCGTAATGACCCAGTGTGGATAAACCCTCTCTGGCCAACTGATGAATCAAGGTGACGCTCGGTTCCTCCGCAGTCGGAACGGCAGTCGGCAATTCAGATTCTTTTGGCCGAATGCCAGGGCCCTCTTCACCCACCTGATCATCCGAAAACTGCTTATGCGAACCATCGCAAAAAGGCGTGTTGTGCGTATGTTTGCAAGCGCATAACCAGGCTTCCTGCTCCTCGTCAGAGACAATGACACGCGGTGTAAACGATGTGCCGACATGCGAGCCATCGCAGAATGGCTGGCTTTTTGACCTGCCGCAGGTACAGAAATGGTATTCCTGCCCTTTGGACAAATTGACTTTGACGGGCTTATTATCTGCTATAACGGGCTTGTTCATACGGACTCCTGCAATGATGTGCGATGATGTGGCAGATGAAAATCCAGTTCCGGCCCTTTGGGCACGATGCGGGTCGGATTGATAGATACGTGGCTGTAATAATAATGCTGTTTAATGTGCTCAAAATTCACAGTCCCGGCAATGCCGGGTTGCTGATAGAGGTCACGCAGATAGGCCCATAGATTCGGCATATCGATGATGCAATTTCGATTACATTTGAAATGGCCGAAATAGACGGCATCAAAGCGGATCAGCGTGGTGAACAAACGCCAGTCGGCCTCGGTAAGCTGATTGCCGACAAGATAACGCTGCGTCGCCAGCATTGCTTCCACGGTATCCAGTGCTGAAAACAACTTGTCGAAAGCC
>JALTNS010000011.1 GCA_027000565.1 Rhizobiaceae bacterium
AGCTGCGCTCAGCGCCGCGACCCGTGAGACATTGCGAATTGGCGATACAATCCGGCTGATGCTGACCAAAACCAAACAGGTTTTGGATGACGAGGTTAAAGCCAAACAACAAAATCTCAGTGAAGATGATGATTTGGTTGATGATCTGAACAATGAGATAAAATTCTATCTAACCAAGCTGATGGCCCAGGACCTGGATGAAGAGGACAGCAAGCGGGCCATCGATATCATCAGTTTCACCACAAATCTGGAACATGTGGGCGACATAATCGAACGCAATTTATTTGGCCTTGCAGACAAAAAACAACGGCTTGGTGTGTCATTCTCCAGCGAGGGTCAGCAGGAGATCGAAGCCATGCACGAGCGTGTTATAAATACCCTTGACCTTGCCATGAATACGTTTCTATCCGGGCATATCGACAGCGCACGCGAATTGATCGCGCGCAAAACAGAATTGAGAAACCTCGAACGCAGTGGGACCGAAAGACATCTCGAAAGATTGAGTGATGGCTTGCAGCAAAGTCTTGTTACCAGCGGCATTCATCTTGATGTGATACGGGATTTCAAGCGCATCAATTCACATCTGACATCCGTTGCATATCCGGTTTTGGAACGCGCTGGTGAGTTGAGACCATCGCGTTTAACCAAAAAAGCTGCGCGCTTGATCAAGTACCAACCTGAGACTTCTTCCAACTAGCCAGATACAACAAATAGAAAGTACCAGAACCAAATCGAAAGGAAAACACGAAATTAAAGCTTGCTGAACGTGCACATTGAACGCTAGTCTGATGTGCGTATATAACAATAGTATTCCTGGGAGGGATCAATGAAAATTCGTAAAATTTTGGCAGCAGCAGCAGGGTTGTTAGCAGCTGCGAGCATAAGTCTGTTATCGTCGACTGCCTATTCACAAGAAAAATGTAACCGTGGCACACTTGATGAAGCTTATTGCGATCGCAACTTCGACCAGGTCGCGGACCTGCCGCTTGATCCAAAAGACTGGGTTAATCCCGATACAATCATCTTCACCTATACTCCGGTTGAAGACCCGGCTGTTTATGCAAGCATCTGGGACGGCTTTGTAAAACACATGGAAAAAGTCACGGGCAAAAAAGTGGTATTTTTCCCGGTTCAATCCAACGCAGCCCAGCTTGAAGCCATGCGCTCGGGCCGTTTGCATGTGGCTGGATTTAATACAGGTTCAAATCCGATTGCCGTCAGTTGCGCAGGCTTTGTGCCATTCGGCATGATGGCCAAAAACGATGGTTCTTTTGGTTATGAAATGGAAATCATTGTTCCTGCGGACAGCCCGCTGAAAAGCCCGTCTGACCTGAAGGGCAAAACACTTGCCTTTACCTCACCGACATCCAATTCGGGCTTTAAGGCTCCATCTGCCATTCTAAAGGGTGAATTTGGTCTGGTAAAAGACAAGGATTTCAAGGCGACGTTTTCCGGTAAACACGACAACTCAATTCTGGGTGTCTACAATGGCGACTATGAAGCCGCCTCAATTGCCAACTCTGTTTTGGAACGCATGATGCGCCGCGGCGTTATCAAAGAAGGCAAGATTCGGTCTATTTACAAGTCTCAGACTTTTCCTACCACCGGATATGGTACGGTTTACAATCTGGACCCAACTCTTACCGCTAAAATCAAGCAGGCTTTCTGGACTTTCCCCTGGAAAGAAGATGCGAATTTCGTCAAGGAATTCAAAAAAGCTGACCGCTTTATTGGCATAACCCATAAATATGATTGGGCGGTGATTCGCCAGATCGATAAAGCCAATGGCGTAAGCTACGATTGTAAATAATTAAAAATAACCGCTTGCAATAGCCGGGCCCGAACCGCATTCGGGCCCGGATTTTTCTTAGAAAACAAGGTAATTTACGCCAATGCTGCGTCTCGAAAATGTATCCAAACGCTATAAAACCGGCGATTTGGCCCTTAAGAATGTGTCCCTTGAAATTCCTGACGGACAGGTGATTGCCCTAATCGGTCCATCGGGAGCAGGTAAATCCACTCTCATTCGCTGTGTAAACCGTCTGGTCGATGCAACGGAAGGCTTGATCCAGCTTGGGGATACAGAGATCACTTCTCTTTCCTCCAGTGAACTGAGAAAAGCCCGACGTCGTATGGGTATGATTTTTCAGGAATATGCGCTTGTTGAACGTCTGACTGTGATGGAGAATGTTCTATCCGGGCGGCTTGGGTACGTAAATTTCTGGCAAAGCCTGTTTAGAAAATTTCCCAAAAAAGATGTCAGAGAGGCCTATCGGCTTCTTGACCGGGTCGGTTTGATGCATATGGCAGACAAGCGCGCTGACGAACTGTCCGGTGGCCAGCGTCAACGAGTCGGCATTTGTCGTGCACTAATTCAGGATCCGGAGATGCTGCTTGTCGATGAACCGACCGCAAGTCTGGACCCTAAAACATCCCGCCAGATCATGCGTCTGATCAACGAGCTGTGTGCCGAGCGCGGCCTCGCGGCAATTATCAACATCCATGATGTTTTGCTGGCACAAATGTATTCCCAGCGGGTTGTCGGGTTGAAACTGGGTGAAATTGTATATGACGGTCCACCGGAAGGGTTAAGTCCAGAGGTTCTCACCGAGATTTATGGCGAGGAAGACTGGGAAGCAACAATTGAAGAAGTTGACGAAGATGATGAGGATCTGGAAGAGGTCATAAAATGAGCAATTCCACCTCTGAATATGCGGATACCTGGAAGAAACCGGCTTTTATCAAAAATCCGGCACTACGCTGGTCAATTTACATCGGATCGATCGTTTATTTTGTGCTCGCACTTGGCACAATGGAAATTAACTGGACCCGGGTGGCGGAGGGAATTCCACGCGGTATGACCCTGCTATCGAAATTTTTCCCACCCAATATTGAAGACAGCCGCGGTGTGATAGTTGACGGCATTCTCGAAAGTGTCTGGATGGCTGTCATCTCGACAATCGGCGGGATCCTTTTGTCTGTTCCAATTGGTCTGGGTGCTGCCCGAAACCTTTCCCACAAGTGGGTTTATCTCTTTTGTCGCAGCATCATTGGCGTATCGCGTACTTTCCCCGAGATTATTCTGGCTATTTTTGCCGTCAAGTTTTTTGGATTTGGTCCATTTGCAGGGTTTGTTGCCTTGTCAATCGGCACCATCGGGTTTTTTGCAAAACTGCTTGCCGAAGACATCGAGAATATGAGCAAATCACAGGCCGAGGCTGTCAAAGTTACCGGATCAAGTTGGCTGCAGTGGATTAACTATGCAATTCAACCACAGGTGATGCCACGCATGATCGGACTGTCATTGTACAGGCTCGATATCAACTTCCGTGAAAGCGCAGTGGTTGGTATTGTTGGCGCAGGAGGAATTGGCGCGCACTTGCTTACATCTGTGCAACGCTATGAATATGACACAACCGCGACTATTTTGATTTCTATCATCGTTATCGTTATCGCGCTTGAATATACATCCGGATATCTTAGAAAGTGGGTTCAGTAATGCCATTAATTGAAACATCAGATGGTCCATTGTGGAAGCGGCGGACAAGTCTAAAACAATGGCTGATCTGGGGCGCTTGGCTCATCGGAATTGTTATCGCTGTTTATGCCTGGAAACTGATATCTGATAAAACCATCTGGTTTTTTGTAGCAGATGCCCCAAGGCAAATGGTTGACATTGTTACCCGCATGGTCCCGCCTTCCTGGTCCTATATGGACAATCTTTGGCGCCCGGTATGGGATACATTGAACATCGCCACAATTGGGACGGTTATCGCCCTGATACTTGCCGTTCCGATTGCTTTTCTGGCGGCGAGAAACACCACGCCGCACAAATCCGTTCGTGCTGTTGCGCTTTTTATTATTGTGGCAACCAGGTCGGTTAATTCTTTGATTTGGGCATTGCTATTGGTGGTTATTGTAGGGCCGGGTGTTCTGGCTGGAACAATTGCTATCGGATTTCGCTCTATCGGCGGCTGCTCCAAACTTCTCTATGAAGCGATTGAAGAGATAAACCACACCCAGGTCGAGGCCATAGAAGCGACTGGCGCATCACGGGCACAGCAGATGCTTTATGGTATTGTGCCACAGGTGTTGCCAACATTCGCAGGCGTCGGTGTATTTCGTTGGGACATCAATGTCCGCGGTTCGACCATATTGGGTATCGTTGGCGCCGGTGGCATTGGAGTTCAGCTCAATGCGTCGATTAACGTCCTTGCCTGGACGCAGGTTTCGATGATCTTGCTGGTAATTTTGGGAACCGTGTTTGTTTCCGAGTATGTTTCGGCAAAGGTTCGCCACGCAATTATCTAGCCTGTGGTGACAAATTGGTGAATTGGGATTCGCAATTGGCACCGAATCAGATTCAACACTGACATTTGAAAGGTCCGTTAGAGCGCTTCATCATTTGATGGAATCACTCTCGTTTTAATTCGCTCACGGCCATTTGTGCTGCGCACGGCCTCCGCGGGGCGGCGCACAGGCGCCGGGCTGCCCTTGCGCCCAGACTGGTTCCGTATAAACGTGAAACAGCCTGGGCTGTTGTCGGACCTCGCGATGATCAGCGGTTCCGTCAGGAGCCGTTTGTAGCCGGTGGATGTAATGGTCGGTGCGGCCCGTACAGCAACAATCGCCCGTCATTTGCACACGTGGATAATGGGCGGTGTCAAGTTAAGTCAAATCTTTCACATATTAGGCAATCTTCGTGTTGACCTTACCCATGCTGGTACTATATTCACCGGAATTCGACTTTGACGAACCAATACAGGCCCCTCTGGCGGAATTGGTAGACGCGCAGGATTCAAAATCCTGTTCCTTTTAGGAGTGCCGGTTCGATTCCGGCGGGGGGCACCATTTGTTTCTATTTCTCCATTCGCAAATATCTATGGCTGTTTTTTAACCTGTTGAACCACAACGGTTTATATTCACTACATCACGTGGCTTTGGTTCCTGGCCGCGAGCGAATTAATATGAGAGTGATCCCATCAAATGTGAAGCGCTCTGGTGAAAGGTAACAGGCCCGACCTGTACGGCAGAGGTTTTCGAAAAAACAGGAAACCCGTCGAACATATCTGCTTAAAAGATTGGAGCAGTCCATTTCACAAGGCAATTCCAGGGTGCCCTGGAAATACGGAGCTATTCACTATTGAATATTTGGCTATCCTTTGATTTCTTCTTCCGGATAGACCCCCCATAATTTTGCCTTGAGAAGATAACCTCGAAACTCCCCGGTGGTTACTTCACACCAGATTTTATCGCAACTGTCCACTTTAACAACTACGCCTGGTTGAAGTTTGGCGACAATTGCGGCTGATAGCGAGCGCGATTCATAGGCCTTGGCAAACATTTCTGTATTATCAGCGCTTTCGGCCTTTTCCCATGGTGCGACGACGGCTGTTCTCTTGCCGGAAAGCAGCGATTGAAAAACCCAGCCCTCACTGCCTTCTGAATCCCTTATTCTTCTCCACTGATCAAATTCCTGAATAATTTCAACAGGCAGGCCCGAATTCAGATAGAGCCATTGTACGGAGTATTTTCGCCCGGGACCAACTCGCAGATTTACCTTTTTCGATTTTAAACTTACAAATCTGGGAACCTGCAATCCAGAGGTTGCACCTATCGATTGGGCAGATGTTAAAACAGATGTGCTTAAATATATGCCAAGAGACAAGATTATTGAAATTATTCTCATTGCTGATTCCTGAGCTTGTTATGATCCGGTAGGTTGGGGTCGAATCTTCTTTGAATGAGGATTAACTTTGTGTTTTTGGTTGATTCTGATAGAAATCTGCCAGGGACAAATCATAACCAAGTGTCACCGTTTCTGGTTAATGAGCTCTCAACATTGGAAATAAAAAGGCAAAAATTTGCATGACCAACAAGAAGCCACTGGTAGTCATAACCCGCAAGCTGCCGGACGTCGTTGAAACCAGGATGTGCGAACTTTTTGATGCGAGGCTCAACTTGGATGACGAGCCTTTCAGCGAAGAGCAACTTCAGGAAGCCGTAAAAGAGGCAGACGTTCTGGTGCCAACCGTAACTGATCGAATTGACGCCCGTTTGATTGGCGCGGCTGGTGAACGGTTGAAGCTTATCGCAAATTTTGGCAACGGGGTTGATAACATCGATACAGAAGCCGCTGCCCGGGCGGGAATTACGGTCACCAATACGCCCAGTGTTCTCACTGATGATACCGCTGATATGACAATGGCGTTGATACTTGCGGTGCCGCGGCGACTGGTGGAAGGTGCTGAGGTGCTCAATCAAACCAAAAATTGGCGCGGCTGGTCACCAACCTGGATGCTAGGCCAAAGAATATCCGGTAAGCGTCTGGGTATTTTGGGCATGGGCCGAATTGGAACTGCTGTCGCAAGGCGCGCAAAGGCTTTTGGCCTGTCGATACACTATCATAACCGGTCGCGTATTCAGCAGTCAGTCGAAGAAGAGCTGGAGGCGACCTACTGGGACAGCCTTGATCAGATGCTGGCGCGAATGGATATTATTTCTGTAAATTGCCCATCGACACCAGCGACCTACCATTTGCTTTCCAGCCGCCGGATAAAACTGATGCGACCGGGTGCCTATATCGTAAATACAGCGCGTGGAGAAATTATTGACGAGGGAGCACTGATAGAAGCATTGGAAACGCGTGCCCTGGCCGGGGCCGCCCTCGATGTTTTCGAACACGAGCCCGCGGTAAATTCGAGATTGTTAGAACTCGCCCGGGATAACCGGATTTTGTTGTTGCCCCATATGAGTTCCGCCACCATCGAGGGGCGCATCGAGATGGGAGAAAAAGTTATCATAAATGTAAAGATGCTCATGGACGGCCATCGACCGCCTGACCGGGTGCTGCCTAGTCTCGCATAGGGGCAATTTCCGGCTGCACCAATTTCTTCCGTTTGTACCGGATTACATCAAACCTGGCAGCAAGTGCATCATAGAGCAGCAACCTTCCAACCAGACTTTCGCCGGCTCCAGAAATTTCTTTTAATATTTCAAGCGCTTGCATTGAACCAATGACGCCGGTCAATGCACCCAGAATACCGGCTTCGGCGCAACTTGGCACCAATCCATCAGGCGGGCGCTTTGGAAAAATGTCGATATAACGGGGGTTCAAGGTTCCATCTTTCCCGGTTTTGTATGGTTTTAAAGTTGTTACAGACCCATCAAACCTGCCAACAGCACCGGTGATCAACGGTTTTTGAAGCTTCTCGCATATTTCAGCTGACAAAAATCTCGTCGTGAAATTGTCCGATCCATCAGCCACAATATCGTAACCACCAACAATTTCCTCAGCATTGGTTTTATCCAATCTGCAATTAATTGGCTCGACTTTGACATGAGGATTGATGCGAGCAATGCTGATAGCACTGCTGCGCGTTTTGAACTCCCCAACATGTGCACTGTCATGAATAATCTGCCGTTGAAGGTTTGACAGGGATACGACATCATCATCAACAATACCAAGCGTCCCGACGCCCGCTGCAGCCAAATACATGGCGGTCGGGCTGCCTAATCCACCCGCACCAATGATCAGCACTTTTGCTTTTTTGATTTTCTGTTGGCCAGTTCCGCCGATTTCCGGCAGCACAAGATGTCGGGCATAACGCTCCAACTCTGCTTCATTTAATATAGTGTCGCTCAATGTTCTCACCCGATTTTGGCATTATACTGGTAATACTACCCTCACAGACTTCAAAAAACTGCGCTCTGTTTTCTAGACTGGAAAACATTCCCATGTCTGTTCCCGTCATCCAGGCCTGACACCCAAAGGAATCCAGCAAATCAAATAGAGCTGCCCTTCTTTTTGCATCCAGATGGGCAGCAACCTCATCAAGCAATAATATGGGCGATAACTCACTGAGTTGCTCAACTAATATTGCATGGGCCAAAACCATGCCGACAAGCAGTGCTTTTTGCTCTCCGGTTGAGCAAAGCTTTGCAGGCATATTTTTTGGGCCATGGATGATCATCATGTCCGTCCGGTGCGGGCCGATCAAGGTCCGCCCGGCTGCCTGGTCAAGCCCACGGCTTGAAAACAGCATTTCCCTATACCGATCCTCAAGATCCAGCGACGTACCATAACCAACCTCGCTTTCAAGCACGCCATCAAGTTCAATTAGAGCATCAGGAAACGGTGTTTTGTCTTTAATTCCTTGCTCAATCATACCGCGAAGCAATTCTACCAGCTCCATACGTGCAGTGGCAATTGCTGCCCCGTATTCGGCCAATTGCCCTTCAATCCCGTTTAACCAGACCGGATCGGCAGAATGTTCCTCAAGCAACCTGTTGCGGGACCGCATGGCCTTTTCATAATTGGATACCCGCTTGCCATGGGATGGGTCGATCGCCAGAACCATACGGTCAAGAAACCGCCGCTTGTCAGAAGTTGGGCCGGAAAACAGGCCGTCCATATTTGGTGTCAACCATACCACGCGGCAAAGTTCAAGCAGTTCATCGGCAGATTTAGCCGGCGTTTGATTAATACGAATTCGCCTTTGGGTTT
>JALTNS010000012.1 GCA_027000565.1 Rhizobiaceae bacterium
GTCTGGTTGATGTCTCAGGAAAAGTCGATGAAAATGACGAAACCGTTCAATTGAACATATCGATTGAAGATACCGGAATTGGACTTACCAAAGAAAACTGCGCTGTAATTTTTGACAAGTTCAGCCAGGCTGATACTTCGGCAACAAGACAACATGAAGGAACCGGACTGGGTCTTTCGATAACTTCATCGCTGATTGAATTGATGGGCGGTAAAATTGGTGTTGAAAGTGAACTGGGCGTCGGTTCAAAGTTCTGGATTGAGCTGGAATTGCCAATTCACGGGACAGCCGCCAGAAAGCCTCTGGAAATAAAGGACATTTCGGGTTCACGCATTTTGATTGTCGATGATAATGCGGTCAATCGTTCGATCCTGTTCGAGCAAATGAGTGGATGGAAATTTGACGCGGAAACCGCGGCCAGCGGACCGGAAGCACTTGCCATGGCAAAACAGGCCCGGGATGACGCCTATGGATTTGATCTGGTCATTCTGGATTACCAAATGCCAGGCATGAGTGGCGGTGACGTTGTTAAAGAACTCAAGAGCAATGACCGGTTGGCCAGAATGCCAATTATTATTCTCACCTCTGTTGATGAACAAGACAATGGACAGCCGTTTTCGAGCCTTGAAATCGAAGATTACATCATCAAACCGGCACGTTCTTCACAACTGCTTGAAGCGATTTCGCGAGTTCTGCGAAAATCTCGCGACCGCGATCAAACCGGATGGGTCACCTCGCTTGAATTGCCACAAGATATGCCGGAACAGACCAGGGTATCCACTAAACTTTCGTTGGCCAGCGAAACCCGGGAATCTATTGAGCCGACGGCGGAAGAAATTGATATTCTGGTTGCCGAGGACAATGAGGTTAATCAGATCGTATTTACTCAGATTCTTGAAGCGATGGACATGCGGTTCAAGATTGCCGAAAACGGTGCCCAGGCGGTAGAATTCAATACGCTTTATAAACCGAAACTGATCCTGATGGATGTCTCCATGCCGGTTATGAACGGACACGAGGCGACAAGAGCCATTCGAATGCGTGAAAAAGACACCGGCGGTCGCACACCTATTGTTGCGGTCACCGCCCATGCAATCAATGGTGATCGGGAAATGTGTCTGGCAGCTGGAATGGATGATTATCTTTCCAAACCGGTAAGTCCATCCATCCTTGAGGAGATGATTGGACGATGGCTGGCAACTGTTGGCGATCAGGGCAATTGTGAGCAACCGGATATCAAGCTGAAAGCCTGACACATATTCAGCTCAATCGATAGGCCCATTAGCAATGGTGTCGCGGGTGTGTTAATATCCACCATGCGCAAAACTTGTCTGCTTCTGATAATTGTTTCAGTCACCGGTTTTTCAACTGCTTTTGCCGACGATCCACCATACCGTGGCCCGCTGTTTGATACCCATATGCATTATTCCTCCAGTGCATGGCCGGTTTTTTCAACCAAAGATGTTTTTGAAAAAATGAAACAGGCCAATGTTGTCAATGCGCTGGTTTCATCCACCCCAGATGATGGCACTTCGACCCTTATGGCAGCGGCTTCCGGACGAATGATTTCCGGCTTGCGACCTTACCGGAATTCAGCCGAAAAACTGGGTTGGTTCAAAAAGCCCGAACTTCTCGCCTACAGCAAAAGGCGGTTGGCTCCCAGGGGCCATCGGGCTTTTGGTGAAGTAATTCTGAACTATGTTTCCGATCTTGATACGCCAGAAATGGGCGAGTATCTGAATATTGCGAGAGATCAGGGTCTGATAATCCACTTTCACACCGGTGCCGATGTGATTGAAGCCTTGCTCAATAAAAGACCGGAACTGAAAATTTTATGGGCCCATGCCGGATTTAACGAACCTGCATCGGTGATAGGTCGCCTCATGGGCCAGTATCCCAATCTTTGGGCCGAATTATCCTATCGCGCGGATGATATCATGGGAGGCAGTGATCTTGAGCCTGAATGGCGCTCATTACTGTTGAAATATAGCAAACGTTTTACCGTCGGGTCTGATACATGGGAAAACGGGCGCTGGCGTAATTACGAATATGTGGTGGATCAGCATCGCCAGTGGTTGGGGAAATTGCCCAAATCTGTGGCAGAAAAAATCGCGCTTGGTAATGCAAAACGGTTGTTTGGCAAAGTGGACTAAACCGATATGTTGTGGGTCGCAGTTTGATTACAGCGCAGCCAGCTCCCGCAAATAAGTTTCTATCTTCGCCATTTTCCTATCAAGACCCTTGTAGGATTTTTCTTCGCGGCTCATTGCCTCAATCTGCCGAAGCAGGGTTGCCGCGATGGCTGCAGGGTCATTCTGCTCTTCAATGATCTCCAGTGGTTCGATCATAATCTTGATTGTGAAAAGAATATCGCGGCTCTCGGGCAATCGATGAAGTGTTTGATATTCACGCCGCAGGTAAGATTCTTCGACTGTTTTGACGGTTTTGCCGCGGTCTGTGCGGGTACTTTCGCTGGTTGAGTGTCGCAAATTATCATCGGCGTATATTGACCAGTTCTCGCGCCACACCGGCATTTCAGGCCTGAGATTGTCAAATATTCGTTGAATCATCGGGTCGAGATTGTTGCTGGCTCCCGGCACCGGCTGGTGGATTTGATCCAGTGGTTTGCCGAATTTGTCAGACAGTTTCCATGACGAAGGAAAACATAATGAGGCTGCCACCAGGGTCCATCCATCTGCTTTGCGGCGCATCAGCACCAAATCGTCCTGTACTAACAGGGATGCCAGCATCAAGGGTTTGTTTTGGTAATCATCAAGCCGGTATTTATCACCGTTGACCGGGCAGGTGAGGGTATCTTGTTCCACTATTGCGCCGGTTAATTCGAGAACCAGATTCAACACTTCATATTGCGCCTCAAGTGTGTTTGCTTCAGCCAAAAAGACATCCTGCTCGCAGGTGGCAAAAAGTTCCTGTTTTTGCCTGATATATTCCGCGAATTTGTGGTCCGGTTGAAACAGCCCGCTAACACTTGGTGTTTGCCCGTCCAAGGTGTCATCGTTCAGCAGGTTCAGTCCAATTGTAAAAGGTTTTGCGAACCGGCTGTAGGGTTGAACCTGTGTTGCCATTACGTCTTATGTCTGGGCTTCTGACCCTGAATATTGTCATCAACATACATTATGACAAAAATCAATATCTTTTGTTTGTAAACATTCAACCGTTTCGTTATCAGGGATTCATGAAAACGAAACTTTCCGTCAATCTGAATGCTGTGGCGCAATTGCGCAATCGTCGTGATTTGCCTTGGCCGAGTGTTACCGGTCTCGGGCGTATTGCCTTACTTGCTGGTGCCCATGGCCTGACTGTGCACCCGAGGCCGGATGAACGCCATATTCGGCGCAGCGATGTTCCGGAAATTCGTGCCATGATTGACGATGAATTTACCGATGCGGAATTCAACATAGAGGGTTTTCCAACCGATGAGTTTCTCGAACTTTGTGAAACAAATCAGCCCGAACAGGTAACGCTGGTGCCGGATGATCCGGCGCAGGCGACATCGGACCACGGTTGGGATTTTGCCAATAATCACAATTTCCTGACACCGATTGTTGCAAGATTGAATCAGGCAGGGATGCGGGTTTCACTGTTTGCGGATGCTGATGTGGAACAAATCAAATGGGCGCAAGATACCGGTGCGCAGCGCATTGAACTTTATACCGGTCCTTATGCGGCGACCTATGATAATCCATCAGCTGCACAGCACCACATTGATCTGTTGGGCGAGACCGCTGATGCGGCGATCAAGGCCGGATTGAAGGTCAATGCCGGCCACGATTTGACGGTTGCCAACCTGCCACCCCTCGTCGCGCGGATACCTGATCTTGCAGAAGTATCTATTGGCCACGGGTTGACTGCAGAAGCGCTTGAATACGGCATGAGCGCTGCTGTAAAACGATATTTGGCCGCTCTTGAGGCGCATAAAAGCGAATAATGACGATCTTGCGGTGACCTTGTTGCAATTGGGGCAATCAACGGCTAAAACCGCGCTGATTTTCCATGGTCCGGCAAAACTGTGTTGCGGCCAGCTTCCCTTCATTTCGGCGGTGCCGATTCAATATCAAAGGAACAATTGAATGCGTGTGTATTATGATCGCGATGCCGATCTCAATCTCATCAAGGGTAAAAATGTTGTCATTATCGGCTATGGTTCGCAAGGGCGCGCCCATGCGCTTAACTTGAAGGATTCCGGCGCTGAAAATGTTGCTGTGGCCCTGCGTGAAGGTTCTGCCACCATCGCGAAAGCCGAAGCTGATGGTTTCAAAGTCATGTCAGTTGCCGATGCTGCAGCCTGGGCAGATTTGATGATGATGGCAACCCCGGATGAGTTGCAGGCCGATATCTGGAACGATAGTATCAAAGACAATATCCGCGATGGCGCGGCAATTGCCTTTGCTCACGGCCTCAATATTCACTTCAAGCTGATTGAAACACCGTCCAATATCGACGTGGTGATGATTGCACCAAAAGGCCCGGGCCATACGGTGCGTGGTGAATATCAAAAGGGTGGCGGTGTGCCATGTCTGATCGCGATTGATCAGGACGCTTCCGGCAATGCGCACGAAATGGCGTTGTCTTACGCCTGTGGCGTTGGTGGTGGTCGTTCCGGCGTTATCGAAACGACCTTTCAGGAAGAATGCGAAACCGACCTGTTCGGTGAGCAGGTAGTATTGTGTGGTGGGTTGGTTGAACTCATTCGCGCCGGTTTTGAAACGCTGGTTGAAGCCGGCTATGCACCGGAAATGGCCTATTTTGAATGTCTGCACGAAGTGAAGCTGATTGTTGATCTGATTTATGAGGGCGGTATTGCCAACATGAATTATTCGATCTCCAACACAGCCGAGTGGGGTGAATATGTTTCCGGTCCGCGTATTATTACTGAAGACACCAAAAAAGAAATGAAACGGGTGTTAACCGATATTCAAACCGGCAAGTTTACTTCTGAATGGATGCAGGAATACAGGGCCGGTGGCTCACGCTTCAAGGGCATTCGCCGTATGAACGATTCCCATCAAATCGAGGAAGTTGGCGAGAAACTTCGCGGTATGATGCCGTGGATCAAAGGCAATGCTTTGGTTGACAAGGACAGGAACTGATCCACGATTATTTATCTGCGCGTACCGCTTTGCGGCGGTATGCGCGGGAGATCAGGCCAAACCATGCTTTTAGTACTTAAAGCAATTCACATTCTCAGTCTTGCAATTGGCATCGGCGGCAGTGTGGCAGCGGCAATCGTCGGGGCACGGTCGGCAAAATCGCAAGCGGAAGTTTCCCATGCGCTTGGACTTATACAAAAACTGCTTGGCCGGATTGTTTTTGCCGCAATCATACTGCTGTGGATTACCGGGATTTGGATGCTTAGCCTTGCCTATGGCTGGCAGGTGAAACCGCTCGGCCAGATTTTCAGTTGGAAAATGGCTGCAGTTGTCGTTTTGACCATTATTGCCACAACATCGCAAATCCTGGTGTTACGTGCAACGTCGAAAAAACAGCGCCCGAACCCGAAAGTTATGAAACGGCTGGGCCAGGCTGGACTATTGCTGGCAATGCTGGCGGCTATCCTTGCGGTCTATACGTTTAATTAGATCCACAAATTTCAATGTGAAGCCCACAAAAAAGGCCTGCAACAATTGCAGGCCTTTTCAACTCAATTTTTTAGCTGTCGATTAACCGTATGGGGAACGGCAATAACGACGGCCACCACGATAGGGTTGATAGGTGTTGTCATAGGCGCGGTACGAACGATAGCGGTTGTAGCACCACCGCTCATGCGCATCACCACGGTAAACCCGGCGGGGTTCACGATAGCGGCGGGGCTCACGATAGCGATCACGATTTGCATTGGCGATTGCGCTGCCAATGATCAACCCGCCAACGATGCCGGCTCCTACAGCGGCACCACGGTGCCTGCGATGCCTTGCGTCAGCTTCGGCAAATGATAAAACGACCATGGTGGTAGCAAGAAGCGCTGCCATGGATAGGGATAGAAATCTGTTCATTGGTTGGTTCCTTTCGATTTTTCCCTTCGATGTGGGAAGACTACTCTCTTTTTAGCCAAGTGCAAGCTTAACCGGGCATTTTTGATGGTCACCGTTAACCATCCGATTATGACTAAATACTAGCGGTGGTGACGACCGGAGTGACGATGATTGTGGCACTTGTAAATCCGGCCGCGGCGATTGCGATGGCAATGGCGCCCCCAATGCCTGCGAGCGGAATGACCACGCGCACGGCTTCCGGCTACGATTGCGCCGCCTATGATGGCACCGGCGACGATTCCTGCGGCAACCCCGCCGCGATGACGATACCGGTGACGGGCATCGGCTGGCCCAAACGAGGCCAATACAAAAAATGTTGATAATACGGCAGCGGCACTCACAGTCGCAAATTTGTTTTGGGTCAAAAGTTTCATTTGGTTTCTCCTTGCCCGCGGTCAAAAAAGAACTATTTCGACCCGTGTTTGTTCCAACAAGATAGCGGGCGCTAAAAAATTAGTATGTGCTATTGGGCACACGGCAATAATTGCGGTCCGATGAACCGGCCTGTTTCAGCGGACCCGTCGCGAAGCGCGAATTGCATGTTGCAATGGTTCTGGAATGTCCGCATAAACCGATATTGGTTTGAGAAACAGCCGAACAGGATTGGTTTAATGAATAAGTCAAAGAGCGTATGACCCTGCGTATTGCGACTTTCAATGTTGAAAACCTGATGGCGCGCTTCGATTTTTCTGGATTTCGAAACGAGCGCTCGCGGGATCGCGCTATTGCAATGCTGCGGGTAGACAATGAAAAGCAGTACCGCGATCTTGAACGGGCCCGGGTGGTGGCCCATGCAGACGATACCAGACAGATGACCGCGCTTGCGATCGCGGATACCTATGCGGATATTGTCTGCTTGCAGGAAGTTGAAAATATTCAGGCGCTTGAGGCGTTTGAATACGGATATCTTCATAAAATGACCGGCAGGGGTTATCGGCAGAAATTTTTGATTGAGGGAAATGATTCTCGCGGTATCGATGTGGCGGTCATGGCGAGAGAGCGTACTGCTGCCGGTGATGAAATAGAGTTTGTTCGAGCAACAAGTCATGCAAAAAGAACCTATGATGATCTTGATGTCCACAATGCGCAGCTTGCCGAAATGGGTGAGGAAAAAAATGAAAAAATATTTCGCCGCGATTGTCTGGAGATTGATTTCAAGATCGGCGGGCGCCCAATCACGCTATATGTAACTCATTTCAAATCGATGGGCACCCATAAGCGCGGAGTGATTGGCCGCGATTATACCATGCCGGTGCGACAGGCCGAGGCAAGCGCGGTACGCACAATTATCGAGCGACGGTTTGGCAAGGGAAAAACCGCCAGCAAACGCTGGCTGATCTGCGGAGATCTGAACGATTATCAATGCCGGTTGATTGTTGGTGGTGGCCGGCAGGCGGGCTTTGAATTCAACCATGTGTTTGAAGACACAAGTGGTGTTGACCCGCTCCTGAAAGACGGGTTTTGCCTGAACCTGGTGGACAGGCGCGCACAAAACGACCAATGGACCCTGTTCCATTCACGCGGGCCGGACGAGCGGCATTTGTGTCAGCTTGATTATATTCTCGCATCTCCGTCGCTTGCAAAACTCAACGCAAAGGCAAAGCCGGAAATCATCCGGAGCGGCCAGCCGTGGCGGACTGCTTTTCCGCCGGGGCAGGAAGTTGAACGTTATCCGCGCACCGGATGGGACCGGCCCAAGGCCAGCGATCATTGCCCGGTGGCGGTCACGCTGGATATGGTATGATCAACAGATCTCAACTTGAACCGGAAATTGAAACGGAAAACTTTTGAATGCTTTCGATCTTTGAAATAGCTTCTCTGCTTTTGGCGCTTTCGGCATTTTTTGGCTGGATTAATCATTACCTGTTGAAATTGCCCCATACCATTGGACTTTTGCTGATGGCGCTGGTCGCGTCGCTTTCGCTGCTTGTGCTGGAGCAGTTTTTTCCGGCCCTTGGCATAACCGATTCTGTTCAGGCGGTAATCGGCCAGATTGATTTTTATTCAACGGTGATGGAAGGCATGCTGGCATTCCTTTTGTTTGCCGGGGCGTTGCATGTGGACCTTGCCTATCTTCGCGACCAAAAATGGGCAATCGGGCTGATGGCGACTGGCGGCATTTTAATCTCGACCGTACTGGTTGGAACGGCCTTCTGGCTGATGACCGGGATGCTTGGATTGCAGGTGCCGTTTTTGTGGTGCCTGGTATTTGGCGCGTTGATTTCTCCGACTGATCCGGTGGCGGTTTTAAGCTTGCTGAAATCTGTTAATGTGCCCCATTCAATTGAAGCTAAAATCGCCGGAGAATCGCTCTTTAATGACGGCGTTGGTGTGGTGCTGTTCACGATCCTTGTTGCCATTGCAGTTGGTGCCGGGGACGCGCCCATTGAACCAGTTCAGGTTGCGGAACTGTTTTTTGTTGAAGCCGGTGGCGGTGCTGTCC
>JALTNS010000013.1 GCA_027000565.1 Rhizobiaceae bacterium
GATGCCGGCAACGTGGCATGGGACATGGGTAAATATGACTTCCTGCTCAAGGAAGGCCAGGATTACGACTCCATTCACCCCTCTCTGCAGAGGCAGGCCGTGCTCAACATGAACTACGGCCTGTACGAAGTGATGGACGGGGTATACCAGATCCGCGGATACGACCTGGCCAATATTACCTTTATCAAGGGAAAGACCGGCTGGATTATTTTTGACCCGCTGACCGCCAAGGAAACGGCACGCGCAGCACTCAAATTCATCAATGAACAACTCGGCAAGCGCCCGGTGGTGGCTGTTGTTTACTCACATTCTCACGGCGACCATTTTGGCGGCGTACGCGGTGTGGTTGATGAGGCGGATGTTAACTCGGGCAAGGTGAAAATCATTGCCCCGGAAGGCTTTATGGAACATGCCGTGGCAGAAAATGTTTATGCCGGCACCGCCATGGCCAGGCGCATGTTTTTCCAGTACGGCGTATTGCTGCCCGCCAGTCCCTATGGCCATGTCGACCAGGCCATTGGCAAGAACACGGCAGCAGGCAACCTGGGACTGATCCCGCCGAATGTGATTATCAAAGACGATTTCCAGGAGATGACGGTTGACGGCGTCAAAATGGTTTTCCAGAACACGCCGGGCACGGAGGCACCGGCCGAAATGAACACCTTCTTCCCGGACAAAAAACTGTTCTGGGCGGCGGAAAACATTACCGGCACCATACACAACATCTATACCCTGCGCGGCGCGCTGGTGCGTGACGCACTGAAATGGTCAAAGGAAATCAATGCTGCTATCTACAGATTCGGACCGGACATCGAGGTCATGATTGCCTCGCACAGCTGGCCGCGCTGGGGGCATGATCGCGTACTGGAAGTGATGAAAGACCAGCGTGATACCTATGCCAACCTCAATAACGGTGTACTCCACCTGGCCAACCAGGGCGTGACCATCAACCAGATACACAATGTCTACAAGGTGCCAGAGGGTCTGCAGAAAAAATGGCACGCCAGAAGCTATCATGGTTCGGTCGAGCACAACTCACGCGCAGTCATCAACCGTTACCTGGGTTACTGGGATGCCAACCCCACCACCCTGATTCCACTGTCACCGGAAGACTCGGCCCCCCTGTATGTGGAAATGATGGGCGGCGCCGATAAAATCATCAGCAAGGGGCAGTCGCTGTATGACAAAGGTAAATACAAGCTGGCCACTGAAATTCTCAACAAGCTGGTGTATGCCGAGCCGGACAACCGGAAAGCCAAAGACCTGCTGGCCGATAACTTCGAACAGATCGGCTACCAGCAGGAAAGCCCGAGCGTGCGCAACAGCTTCCTGGCGGCAGCCTTCGAGCTGCGCAACGGCATTGTCAAAGGCATAACGCCAAAGGGCACCGGCCCCGATATGGTTCGCGCCATGAGCACCGGTCTGTGGCTGGACTACCTGGCGATCCGTCTCGATGGAGACAAGGTCAAAGGAGTAAGCGGCAAGATCAACCTGGTGACGCCGGACAATAATGAAAAATATGTGGTGGAATTGTCCAATGAAACCCTGAACATCATTGAAGGCTACCAGGCCAAAGATGCCGGACTGAACATCAGCATCAACCGGGCCGACCTGGTCCCGATCATGATGGGCGTTAAAACCTTTGATGACCAGATCAGGGCAGGAAAAGCCACATTCAAGGGTAACAGAAAAATGTTCGACCAGCTGCGTGTCGCCATGGCTGATTTTGATCTGTTCTTTGAAATGATGCCCGGCACCGGAGAGAAGAAACCGGCATCGCCTGAAGCACGGCCGATGCAGGTACAGGAAGGAAGCGTTGCGCCGAATATTGACTGATAAAGCTTATGCGTTACAGGTTGTATGTTGTCAACAAACATACAACCTGTAACGAAAACTATCGCTCTTTCATATCGACATAAGGTCGCAGCGGCTCACCGGTATAGATCTGCGTCGGTCGGAAGATGCGGTTGTCGGAGAGCTGTTCACGCCAGTGCGCCATCCAGCCGGCGACGCGAGAAACCGCAAAGATCGGCGTGAACTGATCGGGCGCTATGCCCATTTCGGTGTAGAGAATACCGGAGTAGTAATCC
>JALTNS010000014.1 GCA_027000565.1 Rhizobiaceae bacterium
CGACTCTTGAAAAATTCGAGCCGCGTCAGGTTATGGCTTGTGGATATTCAGGGATTACATTTTTGAAGCTGCTTTGAGGTAACTGGCGTCGACAGCGCTGTCATAACTGTCACGTGCCTTGGGAATTGTCCCCTGTTCGACAAAGAAATCACCCACTTCCTTGAGGAATTTCTGGGTGCCGCCACCAAGCCATTGCGCACTGAGCTGTTGCTCAATGGTTGGGAACGCGAACCCTGCAAGAGTTTCTTTTGTTGCTTTTTCATCCATACCGGCAGTCTTTGCGATAACCGGCAACATTTCATCAGCGCCACCGGCAGCATATTTGGCATTCATGTCTGCGGTAACCTTGAGGAATTTGGCCAAGAGATCACCGTTCTCCTTGGCCCACTGGGTCGGAACAGTGGTTGCATCAAAGACCTGAATGCCAAGTTCTTCTTTCTCAGCGCCAGTCAGCAACACATTGCCATATTCCTTCATCCGGCGCAGCGAACCGCCCCAGCCACAAACCATGTCGAGATTGCCTGAAGCAAATGCTGCAGCGCCATCCGGTGGTGCCATATCGACAATTTTCATAGTTGAGGTATCAACACCGAAGAATGCCATTTGCTTTAAAAAGCCATAATGGGCGGCGGTGCCGAGTGGTACCCCAACCTGTTTGCCTTGCAGTTCCTTGACGTTGGTTTTGTCAATTTCAAGGTTTGTCCGCACCACGCAATTGTCATTTTCGGAATATGACACGGCAACATCGACAATCTGAATATCCTGACCGGCAGAAGCCGCGATCACAAATGGCGGGATGCCTTGTGAAAACGAGATTTGAACATCGCCTGCGGCCATGGCGGCAGACATTGCTGTTCCGGTGTCAAACGATACCCATTTTATATCGACCCCGAGTTTTTCGGAATAGATTTTTTTGGTTTGTGCAAACTGGTTTGGTGTTGGCCATTCGAGAAAATAGGCAACGGTAAGTTCCTGCGCATCAGCGCCTTGTGTGGTTGTCAATGTTGCTACCATTGAACTTGCGGCAAGCAGTGCGGCTGCACATACTCCACCAACGAGGGATTTAATAGGTTTCATGATTTTACTCCTCCTGCTCCAGCGGTGATTATTTTAACGAGATCATTGGTTCGCTGATTGCCAATGATCGTCTTCAAGAACCCGACAGGTCGAATGACTCGTCGGGGAAATATTTCTCAAGCCGTTTATCTGCTGTTCTGGCATGTCCTTCCATGCCTTCCATGCGTGAAATCCGGGCAGTTGCAATTGCCACAGGGCGCATGCCAACAGGTGTTGCACGCTGCCAGGTTACAGTTTTCATGAATTTGTGAACCGAAAGGCCGCCGGTATAACGGGCAGCGCCAGACGTCGGCAACACATGGTTTGGACCACTTGCCTTGTCGCCAAAAGCAACCGTTGTTTCTTCACCAAGAAACAATGATCCGTAAGCTGAAAGCCTGCTTAACCACCAATCGAGATCAGCCGCCTGAACATGCAAATGTTCCGGTGCGTATTCGTCGGCAGTTGCTGCCATTTCTTCACGATTATCGCAAATGATGACCTCGGCACAATTTTCCCAGGCCAATTCGGCATTCCTCGCATTGGCCTGTGGCAAAGAGGCAATCAGGCCGGGAATGATCTTGATCACCTGTTCGCCGAGCGGTTGATGAGTGGTCACCAGCCAAACCGGGGAATTGTATCCATGCTCTGCCTGCCCGACGAGATCCCAGGCAACTAGCATGGGATCGGCAGTTTCATCAGCGATAATCAGAGAATCTGTAGGGCCGGCAAACATGTCGATGCCAATCTGACCGAACAGGATCCGCTTGGCTTCTGCAACATACTGGTTTCCCGGGCCGGCAAGCAGATCAACTTTTGGCAGACCGAACAACCCAAAGGCCATCGCAGCAATGCCTTGTACTCCTCCAAGGTTGATGATGGTATCGGCGCCGCATAATTTCAGCGCATAGAGTATTGTCGCCGGAATACCGACCCCCGGTTTTGGTGGCGAACAGGCTGTAATATGAGAAACACCGGCAACCTTTGCGGTGGTCACAGTCATGATTGCCGAGGCGATATGGCTGTATCGACCACCGGGAACATAGCAGCCGACAGATGAAACAGGTATCTGCCTTTGACCGGCTGTCAGGCCAGGCAGTATTTCGATTTCACAATCGGATATTGTTGTCTTTTGCGCTTCGGCAAACCGGCGGATATTGTCATGGGCGAACTTAATATCGTCTTTGGCGCGCTGCGAAACGGCCTTTTCAGCAACCTCTGTCTGTTCCAGCGAAACAATAATTTCTCCGTCCCACTGATCCAACTCACGTGCCAGACGGCGTGCCACCTCGTCGCCGCCTTTTTCCAGTTGAGCTAGCAATTTATGGACAGTCGCCTGAATGTCCTGCTGCTCATTGTCCACAAGGCTTTGCTTTGCTTTTTTCAGGTAATGTCTGCTCATGCGCATTTGTGCAACGGTGCACCCTCTGTAACAGGGCTGCGCAATTCAGCACCGGAAAATTCAATAATTGCTTCGGCCAGAACATCAACCGTATCCAGACGGGGATAATCTGCCGGTATTACATCGGTGATAATCGACAACTCAGAACAGGCAATGAGCAGAATGTCAGCACCATTGTAGATCAGTTCCTGTGCAGCATTTGCCAGAAATTGCTGCCCAGTTCGATTATTGCTATTGATTTTCAAAGCACGGATCGTTTCAAGCATCCCCTGTTGATCGGCCGGGTAAAGAGTTTTGATTTGATGCGAAGAAAATGTCCTCTCGAAAATTCCGGTCATACGAATTGCGGGCGATGCCAACAGGCCAACACACCTGTTGGACAGGTTCATTTGGCTAATTCGCATGGTGGAAAGTTTGACCATATCCAACAGGGGAATATTTACCGCCTGTCCGATTGCCGGCGCAAAATAGTGCGCGGTATTACACGGCATTGCCAATGCCTCGCATCCAGCCATCTCAAGCTGCCGGGCCATGGCGGCAATCACCGGGGCGGGGTTGGTGCCGGTTCCCTCAATTATTGCCTTGATCCGCGAAGGTATCCGGGTGTTGTTATCGACAATCATAGGCACATGATCGCAATCATCGCGGGCAACCGTTTTGGCAATGACCCGTGCCATTAACAAGACCGTTGCCTCCGGTCCCATTCCTCCGATAATACCGATCGACTTGATCTTGCGGTCAAAGCTCATTGACATTCTCCATCAGGCGAAAGCTCTTGAACGCAAGCTGCAATGATTTCGCCGATATGCTCGCAATCCTGCAATGAAAAAGTCAGCGGAATACGGATATCAAAAAGGCTTGAAAGTATGGCGTCAGTTCGGGGCAAATTCTGGGCCTCGATATAACGCCAACTGCTGTGATTGCTGGTAAATGCGACCGGTTCGTCACTGCCAAACCACTTCAGTTCAACGCCCAGTTTTTGATTGGCATCTATGAAGTGTCGGGCTGTCTCCCCGGAAATTCCGGGGATCAGAAACTGTATTGAGCTGCCAACATACGACTCCTCTTTCGGGCGAACTGGAAGTTGCACCGTGTTCAGTTCAGAAAGCCTTTTTTCTATAATCCCGTATCGCTTGTTCCACCGTTCGATGTTGTGCTCAAGATCCACCAGTTGGGGGCGCAATATTGCAGCACGCAGATTATCCATACGACCCGAGCAATTGGGAGTTTGCAGGCGGATGTCTGCAAATGCGGATGGATCAGGGGCTGCACCGTGTTTTTCGTACAGCATGTAGGAGCCGGACAGGATAATTGCCCGGGCCATGAAGGCCGGATCGTTTGATGTAACAAACCCGCCTTCGCCAGAGTTCAGGTGTTTGTAGGTCTGGGTACTGAAGCATGCGGCAAGTCCAAAATTGCCACTGTTTCGATTCTGCCATTTTGCCCCCATGGTGTGGGCGCAGTCTTCAATTAGTATGGCGTCATTTGCATCGACAATTGCCATTAAGCGATCCATATCGACAACATGTCCGCGCATATGGGACAACAGCAAAAAACGAGCTGCGGTTGACTTGAATTTCGCCGCGAGATCGTCGAGATCAATCACCAGGTTTTTGGTTATTTCGACAAAGACCGGCTTACCCCCTGCTCCGACTATTGCTCCTGGTACAGGTGCCAGCGTGAATGAGTTGGTCAATACAGGCTCACCGGGTTCCAATCCCGCAGCGCGCAGTGCAATGTTCATTGCATACCCACCTGATGCACAGGCAAGGCAGTATTTGCTATTTTGGTAAGTTGCGTATTCCTGTTCCAGCATGGCAGCTTGAGAAAGCTGACCGGCAATGGTGTTATAGCGGTGAAGACGACCCGATTGCAGCACTTCCACAGCAGCAGCAATGGCAATATCGCCAATAGCTTCCTGTTGGGTAAAATTGCCTTCAAAAGGTCGAACCATAGTCTTGCACAAAGCCCGTTGGTCTATTTAGTCGTTTGCGGTGAACTTGTTTCACCAAACTCGAATGCGGTGGTATAGCTGAACAGCGAAGCCGAGCCACCGGTGTGGAGGAAGACAACCCGCTCGCCCTTTTTGAATTGTCCTTTTCGTACCAGATCAATCAGGCCCGCCGCCCCCTTGCCGGAATAGACCGGGTCAAGCAAAACTGCCTCAAGCCTGGCAAACAGGTTGATCGCCTCAATTCCGCCCGGAGTCGGAATTCCATATCCCTCACCGACATAGTCACAATTGGCAACCACATCACCGCGCGACACGACCCCTGGACAGCCCAGTTTTTCAGCCGTTTTCACCGCGAGATTGTAGACATTCTCTTCCTGCTTTTCCTTCGGCGCACGAACGCCGATGCCCAGCAGCGGTATGTTTGCATTCATCGCTCTTAATCCGACAACAAGCCCGGCCTGGGTGCCGGCACTGCCGGTCGCATGGACCAGATGATCAATCACCAAGCCACGTTGATTAGCCTGATTGAGCAGCTCAAAGGCACAGTCAACATAACCAAGCGCACCGGTCGGGTTAGAGCCACCGCCTACGATTGTGTAAACTTTTCGGCCGGTTTTGCGCAGATCAGCAGCGACATTTTCCATCTCCGCATTCATATCCAGTCCCGGACCACGCATCTCGGCAGTTGCGCCATGCAGGTGGTCGAGGAAGACGTTCCCGTTGTGGTTATAATTTGCATCTTTCGAACCGGTACGGTCTTCCAGCAAGAGATGGCAGTCCATACCGAGTTTGGCTGCAAATGCTGCGGTCTGGCGTGCGTGATTTGACTGGGTCGCCCCTTGTGTCATCACCATATCAGCACCTTCTGCCTGTGCTTCGGCCATCAGAAATTCCAGCTTGCGGGTTTTATTGCCACCGGTTGACAATCCGGTGCAATCATCACGCTTGATCCAGATTTTTCGTGCAAATGCAAAAAACATAACCTAACATGTCGAAAAAGCATGTTAGGTTATGTGTATGCGTCTTGAGTGGCTTGAAGATATTCTTGCAGTTGTGGATACCGGTTCCCTTGCGCGTGCGGGCGATCAGCGGCTTTTGACACAACCGGCTTTTTCAAGACGTATCAAGCTCATAGAAAAACACATCGGTGTGGAGCTGTTTGACAGGAGCAAAAAGCCGGCGCAGTTGAAAAAGTCGGTTATTGATCAACAGTTGAAAATTCAGGAACTTGTGGCCGGGCTCCATGATTTGCGTCTTGAACTGCAACGAAAGGATCGCGAGGCAGGCAAACAGCTCGTGATCGCCAGTCAACATGCGATAATAACATCGGTTGCACCAACGCTGATCCGCAAGCTGGCGTCGATGGGCGATATAAACACACGGTTGCGGTCGGCCAATCGCGATGAGTGTTATACTTTGCTCATGACCAAGCAGGTTGATTTTATTCTGGTTCACCATTCCAGGAGCGAACAAATACCTGTGCCAGACGGCTTTATTGAGCAATGGAATCTCGGTCAGGAGCGCTTTATTCCGGTTTGTGCCACTATCGAACTGGGAAATATCACGCAGGAATTTGCAAATGGCGAAACCCAGGTGATTGCTTATCCCAATGATGCATTTTTGGGTCAGGTGGTAAATCGAGAGATATTTTCCAAAATGTGGGATGCAACCATCATCCACAAAAAGGCCGAAACTGCATTGACACTTGCAGCTCTGCACCTTGCTCTGGAGGGCGTCGGCGTTGCATGGTTGCCCTATTCGCTTGTTGCTTCCGATCTGGAAAATGGCAACTTGACTGAGCTGTGCAACATGTTCCCATCGTGCGAACTGGATGTGGTCGCGATACGCCTTACCGACAATGAAACTACAACCAAAAACACGGGCTGGGATATTGTGATCTCTATGGATGACATTAATGGGTCCTGACCCTTGTGTACCCCAACCCATTTACGGACGGATTTGGAACGATTACGTGAATATCCAGTTTATGTTGATTGACCGGAATTTGCACTGGCGATAGCGTTTGGCTCTTTGTGTGGTGGGATAGTCTTTAATGAGATTGAGCAAAGCTGACTTTGCGACCGACCGTCACGGCTGGGCTGAATTTTTGCCTGAACGCCGGGTTGGCAATATCCTGCAAGGTACACATCGGGTGCCATGGGTGGTGATTGGCGCCGGGTTTACCGGGTTGGCTTGCGCGCGGCGGCTGGGTGAACTTTATCCGGATGCAGATATAATATTGCTGGACGCGCGCCTGGTCGGTCAGGGGGCCTCCGGGCGCAATTCAGGTTTTGCTGTGGCAGTCAGCCAGTTTCCGGGAGCCTACAGCCCGAAACAAATACCCGAACAGCAACGCATCAACATGATCAATCAGGCCGGAGTGAATTTATTGCGTTCGCAGATTGAGGCAAACTCGATCGACTGTCAGTGGGACGAGAGCGGGTTTCACTACGGAGCTGCTGATAGGTATGCAATAGAAGAGTGCCGAAATTTTCTGGAGTTTCTTGATTCCCGGGAAGTGCCGCATACCAGGCTTGACCAACAGGCGTTGCGGCAAAGGCTTGGAACAGATCACTATAAAACAGGTTTGCACGTTTCTGCCGGGGCATTGGTGCAGCCAGCCTCGCTGGTGCGCGGTCTGGCGGATAATTTGCCTGAAAATGTAGCGCTTTACGAACAATCTCCGGTGTTAAAAGTTCAACAAGGTGTGCCTGTCACCCTGAACCTTGTAAATGGTACCATCGTGGCAGACAATGTGATGATTGCGACCAATTACGAAGCTGGAAAAATCGGGTTTATAAACCGATATCTGATCGGCAGCACATTGACGGGTAGTTTTACCCGCAAACTCACTGAAGATGAACTGGCGAGTCTTGGAAGCCTGAAACAATGGGGTTTGCTTTCGTTGCATGGCGGCGGGGCGACTGTTCGGTTAACTGCCGATGGGCGGATTTGTTTGCGCAACACAGCGGAATATAACGGCGGCAAGTTGATCTCCGATGCCGGGATGATTGAACGGCAATTTATCCACCGGAAAAGTTTTGATTTGCGGTTTCCACAACTGGCCGATGTGCCGTTTGAATATTCCTGGTCGGGAGTGGAGGGGATCAGTCGCAACGGCACGAATTTTTTCGGCAGCCAGGGCAATAACATCTATCTTGCTGGTGGTTACAACGGATCCGGTGTCAGCCGTGGCACAGCATTTGGCACCGCACTTGCTGAATATGCCAGCGGTGGACAATCCAAACTGATCAGCAATTGTCTGGCCTGTAAGTCGGCAACATGGATGCCGCCGCGTCCATTGCTGGACATTGGCGCTGCCTATACGGTGCGATCGCGTTTTAAGGGTGTAGGTCTGGACCGGTAATCTTCGATGGTGCTCAAGAAGTTACTTATTGGCAGACCTTTGCGACACATTGTTGGATAGCGGGATCGGAGTTAACGAAAACTCAAGTCTTTATTCGCGCTTTCAGCCACGGAATAAACGGCGTGTCCGCATAAGCGCCATCGATCACATATTGATATAGTTCCTTGAAATATTTTGGTGGAAGATAGCCTGGTGCCTTGAAGTTCATATCGCCAAAATCGTCGAGAAACAAAGTGGTTGGGGTGGCATTAACCACATAGTTTTTTGCAATCTGGCTTTCGCTCAGGCTTTCCCCCTCAGCATCGATGAACATCCGCTCACCGCGTAAATCCATCTGCACAAACAAAAAATTATCATTAATCAGCTTGACAATATCCGGGCGTGAATACACCAGTTCGTGCATTTTTTGGCAGTAAACACAGCCCAATTGCTCCCACACCAATACAAGTTCTTTATTTCGCTCCTGAGCAACTTTAAGGTCTTCCCGCAAATCGAATGATGTTGGATAGTACCAATCCTGATGATGCAATCCTTCCGGCGAAACAAAGCGGGCGGAAGCATCCGGGACTTTTGCCAAGGCTGCCACTGACAGCCCAAGAGCTGCGGCTTTTCCTAAAATTTGGCGTCTGTTTTGCATGTTTCCCCCGAGTTTAAGCGTTGAAACTCAATTATATCGGCAGTTTTGGGTTTCACAATCCATAGTA
>JALTNS010000015.1 GCA_027000565.1 Rhizobiaceae bacterium
CTGTATCCACACCCGGCCGGGACCGCGAAGGCGGGCGAAGAATACGCCTTCGCCGCCAAATATCATTGACTTTATCGAGCCTGCACGCACCACATCAAAATCGATATCGCCGGTATAGGCGGCAACGCAGCCGGTATCGATATGCAATTCTTCGCCCGGAGCGAGATCGCGCTGCAATGTGGTGCCGCCAACATGGACAAACACCCACCCGTCACCCTCGAGTTTTTGCATTATGAAACCATCACCACCAAACAGTCCGGTCATGATGCGTTTTTGAAATTCGATGCCAAGTGAAACACCGCGTGCGGCGCATAAAAACGCATCTTTTTGGCAGATCAGTCGGCCCTGCACGTCGTCCAGCTTGATTGCCAGAATATGACCCGGATAAGGAGAAGCAAAGCCAACCCGCGCTTTACCACTGCCCTCATGGGTAAACACTGTAGTAAAAAGACTTTCACCAGTCACCAGCCGTTTTCCGGCTCCGACCAGTTTGTCAAACAGCCCTGATGATTGGCCGGAGCCATCGCCAAAGGCCGTTTCCATTTTAATATCAGGGTCTTTGAACATCATCGAACCTGCTTCGGCGACCGCTGATTCACCCGGATCCAGTTCGATCTCGACAAACTGCATTTCCACTCCCTTGACTTCAAAATCGATGTCATCTGCAATCAAAGCGTTGCGGGCATGGCGGGCGGAAGGAATTTTGGGAACAGATCCAAATGGCATGGGATATCTTTCTTGTGGTCAAACGAAAATTGCACCCAAACATAGTTCGGGCGGTCTTTCATTTCAATTGTCCAGCATCCAGCAGATTTGAGAGGTTGTTAACGCTTAATCTCAAGCAATTCTCAATTTTGATTTGTTAGTCTGTATCAGACCCATACACCGGCCAATCGTCGTGTCAGGAGCTGATTGAACGATAATGACCAACACCACCACCGCATGCAGACAGCCATTGGAGTCGCAGGTAAATGTTTACCTGGACGATAAAAAAATCGAGCATCGGCCAACGACGAGTAAAACCGGCACCCTTCGTTCCGCCAAGCGCCCAACCACCAAAGCTCAGGGTGAACCCGGTTCCAGTCTGCAACCCAAAAATATTCACATGATAGAGATCGGCGTATTTGTCACCACAATCGCGACCATTATCTATCTTTCATTATTGATGTTTTTGTCGGGTTATAATGCACCCTGGTTGTGGCCGGTCACAGCGCTTGCAATGATGGCAGTACTGTCTTTTGCAGCTATACGATTGATCCGGGTAAACAGTGAAACCATGAGGACGAAAAACCGGCTGCTTGCCGAGCGTCTGGAAAATATTGAAGATCAATCATGGGAGATCAGAGAGAGCGAAGAAAGATATCGCAGTCTGGCGGAGGCTTTTGGCGATCTGATTGTTCACCGCGATTTACGTGGCAGTGTATTGTTCGCAAATGATGCCTTTCAGGATAATTTCGGTTCTGAATATGCCCCGCATGCAGGATCACCTGAGCGGATTTTTTTGCTTGACCCATTACCGGACAGCGATTCGATGCCGCAAGATACTGCCCGCGCATGCGATGTTCATCTAAAAACCCTGAAAGGCGATCGATGGTTTTCGTGGCTGGATATTGCCATTCGTGATGACAAATCCGGCCATTCAGCAATCGTTTCCGTTGCCCGCGACATAACCGAGCGAAAAGAAAACGAAGCCAATCTTGAGTTGCAGAAAATACGCGCCGAAAGTGCCAGTCAGGCCAAAAGTCGCTTTTTGGCAACCGTCAGCCATGAAATCAGAACACCGTTAAACGGCATTCTTGGCATGGCCGGATTGCTAAAAGATACCAAACTGACTCCATCCCAAAAAACCTATGTGGAGGCCGTTGAGACATCCGGCAAATCTCTCTTTGCTCTGGTTGAAGACATTCTTGATATTACCAAAATTGAAGCCAACCGGCTCGAATTGCATCCGGAAGCCACATCAATCCGCGCTGTTGCTGAAAACCTTGTGGAATTGTTGGCCAGTGATTCCCACAAAAAGGGAATTGAAATCATTGCCCATGTGGCACCAGATGTGCCTGAGGAAGTGCTGATCGACAAGGGGCGCCTCCGACAGGTGATTCTCAATATTGCTAACAATGCGGTCAAATTTACCGAAAAAGGCGGGGTAATTATCCGGGTATCAAAACTCAGCGAACAGTTGCAATCAGGCAGTGTGCGATTGAAATTCGAAGTTGAAGATACCGGTCCCGGTTTGGCGGAAGATGATCAAAAACGAATATTCGGCGAATTCGAGCAAGTCGACGATGCGAGGAGCCGCCGTCATAATGGTGCAGGTCTCGGGCTTGCCATATCCCAACGCATTATCAATAAAATGGACAGCCAGATTGAGCTTGAAAGTACAATTGGCAAGGGGTCTGTGTTTTCTTTTGAGTTGACACTTTCATTGGTCAGCAATGATCAGAAAACCGGGCTTTCACATTCAATCCCGGAACGCAATGTATTGCTGGTTGCGCCTGAGAATGTGGAACGTATGGTTATTGAGAAACACATTTGCGATGCTGGAAGCCGGGTTCGTACATGTGCATCTTTCGATGATGCATTGATAATACTAAATACCCAAAAGAAAAATCTGCCCTGTGTTGATATGGTCATCATTGACAATCGATTGCCGTTTGAACCGCCATCCCTGGTCTCAAGCTTGCAGGCTGCACAATTAGACCCGATGAAGGTGATAATACTGCTTGCCCCTGCAAGTCGCTCCCGTGTCGATGATATGCTTGAATATGGCATCGACGGTTGGCTTATGCGTCCGGTTCGGGCAAAATCTCTATATTCCGTGCTTGAAAATCCTGGTGCGTCGCTTTCAAAGCAAAACCTGACTGCTGCCAACAATACTAACCTTGATGTTGAGGCGGTAAAGTCCGGCGCGTCGCTCAACATTCTGTTGGCAGAAGATAATCCCATTAATCAATTGCTGGCTTGCGCTTTGATGGAGCGTTCAGGCCACAAGGTCAACGTCGCAGATGACGGGCAGTCGGCGGTCGATAAATTTACCCGTTCGATTGCCGGTAAAGACCCGGAATTCGACCTGGTATTAATGGATTTGCACATGCCGGATATGGATGGCTTCGAAGCCATAGGTCACATTAGAAATCTTGAAGCAGAAAACGCGCTTTCACCCACTCCAATCTTGATGTTGAGTGCCGACGAACAACAGGAAATGCGCCAGCGGGCCAAGGCTTGCGGTGCAAACGGGTTTGTGTCCAAACCTATCGATGCTGGCCAACTTGCTGCAGCAGTTGACGCCGTTCAGCCGCAAATTCTCGCCTGAATTATTTGTTCGCATTATAGGCGGCAATTGCCGCCATGTTCACCAGATCAGAATCACGCGCGCCGAGCGAGACAATCTGGACCGGCTTTTTAAACCCGACCAGCAATGGCCCGATGACCGTTGAGCCGCCAAGTTCCTGCAACATCTTTGTCGAGATTGAAGCCGAATGGAAGGCAGGCATAACCAGCACATTGGCGGAATCTGACAACCGGCAAAACGGGTAGGATTCACGCAATTTTGAATTAAGCGCAACATCGGCTGCCATATCGCCATCATATTCAAAATCCACATTGCGTTCATCTAGAATGCGAACCGCTTGCTTGACTTTTTCAGAGCGCTCACCGGATGGATGGCCAAAGGTCGAGTAAGCAAGCATGGCTACCCGTGGCTCATAGCCAAATTGACGGGCTGTTTCGGCTGCCTGAACAGCGATATCAGCAAGCTCTTCCGATGTTGGCATGTCGATGACCGCCGTATCGGCGACAAGTACAGTGCGACCCCTGCAAAGCGCCAGAGACACGCCCATAATCCGGTGGCCGGGTTTGGGATCGATCACCCGCTGTACATCGCTCAATACGATTGAATAGTTTCTGGTAACGCCCGACACCATGCCATCAGCATCGCCAAGGGCAACCATGGATGCGGCAAAATGATTACGGTCATTCTTGATAATGCGGGCACAATCACGGTGAAGGAATCCTTCCCGTTGCAGCCTTTGGTAAAGATGGTCGGTATAGGCCTCGACCCGACCGCTCAGTTGTGCATTGATAATCTCGATGCCATCGCGACTGACATCTATCCCAGCTTGCTCCGCCGTGCGGTGCAACTGTTTTTCGCGACCGACCAGAATGGCCGTGCCAAGCTTCTGGTTGGCAAATGAGACAGCCGCACGGATGACCTGCTCTTCTTCTCCTTCGGCAAACACTATGCGTTTGGGAGAACGGCGCACCTGTTCGTAAATGCGTTGCAGGGTCGAGGCAATCGGGTCACGCCGGGCCGAAAGCTGCTGGGTATAGGCGGTGAAATTGACGATCGGTTTTCGCGCAACGCCGGTATCAATAGCAGCGCGGGCAACCGCCGGAGGAATGGAGGAAATCAGTCGCGCATCAAACGGCACAGGAATGATGTATTCAGGGCCGAATTTCGGTCGATTGCCCTGATAGGCGGCAGCCACTTCGTCCGGCACATCTTCACGCGCAAGAGCAGCCAGTGCTTCGACTGCAGCAATTTTCATTTCCTCATTGATGGTGGTAGCCTGCACATCAAGCGCACCACGAAATATATAGGGGAAACCCAGTACATTATTGACCTGATTGGGATAATCAGAACGCCCGGTTGCCATAATCGCATCATCGCGGATTTTTTCCACTTCCTGTGGCGAAATTTCAGGGTCGGGGTTGGCCATGGCAAAAATAATCGGATTTTTCGCCATTGAACGTACCATATCTGCGGTGAGTGCTCCCTTTACCGAAAGGCCCAGAAAAACATCGGCACCTTCCATGGCTTCCGCCAATGTGCGCGCGTCTGTTTCAACCGTATGGGCCGATTTCCACTGGTTCATTCCCTCTTCGCGACCTTTGTAAATCGGGCCCTTGGTGTCACAAAGAATGACATTTTGCGGTGCAAATCCCATTGCCTTGATCAACTCAACACAGGCAATTCCGGCGGAACCAGCCCCGTTGCAAACCAGTTTGGTGGATTTCTTGTCCCGCCCGGTGAGAAAAAGTGCGTTGATTAAACCGGCGGCGGTAATGATTGCCGTGCCATGCTGATCGTCATGGAAAACCGGTATATCCATGATTTCCCGCAAGGTCTGTTCAATGATGAAACATTCCGGTGCCTTGATATCCTCCAGATTTATGCCTCCGAAGGATGGCCCGAGATATCGCACACAATTGATAAATGCATCGGCATCTTCCGTATCTACCTCCAAATCAATTGCATCAATATCAGCAAATCGTTTGAACAAAACGGCCTTGCCTTCCATCACTGGTTTGGATGCCAGTGCTCCCAGATTTCCCATACCGAGGATTGCCGTACCGTTGGAAATGACCCCGACCATATTGCCCCGGGTGGTGTAGTCAAACGCGCGCGACGGATCATCGGCAATTGCCTGCACCGGAACGGCAACGCCGGGCGAATAGGCCAAGGACAAGTCGCGCTGGGTGGTCATCGATTTTGTCGGGGTGATTTCCAGTTTACCTGGCCGACCTTTGGCGTGAAAATCCAGCGCCTCCTCGTCAGTGATGGTCGGGCGTGATTTTGAATTGTTGTCTGAAGCTGGCATTGGGTGCTTTCGTAATTCGCAGGGTAGGCGATCCTCAACTTATCCAAGCGATGGAAAAGCCACAAGCCTGCTAATTGTGAATTATTCGGGTTGCAGGTGAAACTCGATCAACGTTCTGATAAGGGGAGATATTGATAATTATTTGAAGAGCCTGCATAGCGTTTTCATGAGCAGTACCGTTACGCCGATGATGGCGCAATATATTGAGATCAAAGCGGCCAATCCGGGCTCGCTGTTGTTTTACCGAATGGGCGATTTTTATGAATTGTTCTTCGATGACGCTGAAGAAGCCTCACGCGCGCTTGGCATAGCGCTGACCAAACGCGGCAAACATCTGGGCGAAGATATTCCCATGTGCGGTGTACCGGTTCATGCGGCGGATGACTATCTGCAAAAGCTGATTGCGCTGGGATTCCGGGTTGCCGTATGCGAACAGGTGGAAGATCCTGCAGAGGCCAAAAAACGCGGACACAAGGCCGTAGTGCGGCGCGAAGTACGGCGGCTGGTGACGCCAGGCACCCTGACCGAAGAACGGCTGCTTGACCCCAGCGCGTCGAATTTTCTCTGCGCCCTTGCCCGTATCAAAGGCATCAAGACCGGCAATGATATGGCGCTTGCATGGATCGATCTTTCGACCGGCAGTTTCCAGCTGACAGAAACCAGATCTACCAAACTTGCCGCCGAACTGGCGCGCATCGACCCGCAAGAACTGATATTGGCTGAAGGCGTGTTCCACGACCCGGCACTTCGCCCGCTTTTTGATATGCAAAGATTTGCGGTAAGTCCGCAGCCTTCTGTGTTGTTTGAAAGTGCAACGGCAGAAAAGCGGCTGGTGGAATTTTTCGGTGTTAAAACACTGGAGGGTTTTGGCAATTTCTCCCGGGTTGAGGTAGCCGCTGCGTCCGCAATTGTTGCCTATGTTGAAAAAACCCAGATTGGAGAACGGCCCAGTCTTTCACGCCCAAAACGTGAGGCGGAAAACGGCACCATGTTCATTGATGCTGCAACCCGTGCAAATCTCGAACTTACCTTGACACTTTCGGGCGAAAAAAACGGAACATTGTTACGCTCCATTGATCGCACAATTACCGGCGGAGGTGCGCGTTTGCTGAGAGAACGGTTGAATTCACCGCTCACCGACCCGGTTGAAATCTCCGCCCGTCAGGATGAGATTGCGTTCATGTTGTTGCACGACCGATTTGCGCAAGATCTTCGTGCAGCCCTTAGATCTCTGCCGGATATGCCTCGGGCGCTATCACGCATCGCACTAAACCGAGGCGGGCCGCGCGATCTCGGCACCTTGCTGAAGGGGATTGAATGCGGCGAAATGATCGCAGAACTGTTGGGCCAGATGCAATCTCTGCCGGACAACATTGCCGCAGCGCTTGAACACCTGAAGCAATTGCCAGGTGCGGTTCTTTCCCATTTGCAGCGGGCGCTGGACAATGAACTGCCTTTGTTAAAGCGCGACGGTGGTTTTGTGCGCGGCAACTACCACACTGAACTCGATGAATTGCGTCAGTTGCGCGACCAAAGCCGTCAGATTATTGCCAGTTTGCAGGTCGATTACGCCCGCGAAACCGGTGTTAAATCCCTGAAAATCCGTCACAATAATGTTCTGGGATATTTTATCGAGGTAACGGCCCTTAATTCTGCTTCACTTACCAGCGAAGAGGCCAAAGCGCGATTTATTCACCGCCAGACCATGGCCAACGCAATGCGCTTTACCACCACAGAACTGGCGGAGCTGGAAACAAAAATTGCCAATGCGGCTGGTAAAACACTGGAAATCGAACTGGCTATATTTGATGATCTTGCAAGCGAAGTGGTTGCAGCTGGTGATCAAATTATTGCGGCATCCCATGCGCTGGCAACACTTGATATTGCAGCAGCATTTGCAGCGCTCAGTGAAGAACAGGGGCTGGTGCGCCCAAAGGTCGATGACAGCACCGCATTTGATGTCATCGCCGGCAGGCATCCGGTGGTTGAGCAAATGTTGCGGGCCAGCGCAGCTGATCCGTTTGTCGCCAATGATTGTAATATTGGGGCGAATCAAACCGATGAAAAGGCCAAAATCTGGTTATTAACCGGCCCCAACATGGGCGGCAAATCTACCTTTCTTCGGCAGAATGCCTTGATTGTCATTCTCGCTCAAATGGGCGCATTTGTGCCGGCGGGCTCTGCCCATATAGGTATTGTCGACCGGTTGTTTTCGCGTGTCGGAGCTGCCGATGATCTTGCCCGCGGGCGCTCCACCTTCATGGTCGAAATGGTCGAAACCGCCGCGATACTCAACCAGGCCGGTTCACGCTCGCTGGTTATTCTGGATGAAATCGGTCGCGGAACGGCGACATTTGACGGTCTCTCGATTGCCTGGGCAACAATTGAACATTTACACGAAATCAATCAGTGCCGAACATTGTTTGCAACCCACTTTCACGAACTAACTGCGCTTGCAGAACCGCTTGAACGGCTTGCCAATGTCACACTCAAAGTCAAGGAGTGGGATGGCGATGTGGTCTTTCTGCATGAGGTTATCCCGGGATCTGCCGATCATTCCTATGGCATTCAAGTTGCACGCCTCGCAGGCTTGCCTGATGCCGTAGTGGAGCGTGCGCGCCATGTGCTGGAACAACTGGAAGAAACCGACCGGCAAGTACCCACTGCGGTGCTGGTGGACGAGTTGCCGCTGTTTGCTGCCAAGCAGGTTTCCACCACCCGGCAGGTTGCGCCGGACCAACCACTGCGCAACCGGTTGAGTGAGGTGAACCCGGATGAGTTGACCCCCCGGGAAGCCCTGGATGAATTGTATAAGTTAAAGGCAATGGTGAAGAAAGAATAGACTTGAATAGATTATTCGACAGAG
>JALTNS010000016.1 GCA_027000565.1 Rhizobiaceae bacterium
GTCACAGAATCGCCGGTGGGTCCAACAGTTTTGCCCGTATTCTCGTCGTCACTGCCAGTTCTGCCGACCCACGCTCGGTTGATTTGACCAAGCGGTATTATGATCCGATTGCCCGACAATTTATCGCTGCATTTGAAAAATCCACCCCGTCACTTGGCCATGAAAATGCCGTTTGGACCTATTTGTTCGCCATCGGTGTTGGCATAACCATGATGGCCCAAACCGGCAGACCACAACGCCTTTCCAACGGACTTTGCGACGACAGCAATGTAGAAGCCATGCTTGCCCGCATCATTCCGTTTGTCACCGCTGGCATCGAAGCCGTGGTTGGCGTTGGCGACAATGAGAAAAAATAACCAGATAGCTAAAGAGAAAACCAAACAACCAAACGGGAGAATACCATGAAAACATCCACCAGAATTGCAGCCATCCTGGCGCTGGCATTGGCCGGAGGCATGGCCAACACGGCAATCACCTTTGCTCAGACCATCAATGTCACACTGGCCGCTGGCCATCCGCCTGTGTTTCGCTGGGTAAAACACGCATCAAAGACCTTCATCCCGACGGTCAACAAAGCACTTGAAGGCTCCGGCTACACAATCAATTGGAGCGAGCAATATGGTGGCTCTTTGGCCAAGGTCGGTGGTGTTCTGGAAGCGGTGGAGGAAGGGCTGGCCGAAGTCGGGCTGGTTTCCAGTCTGTTTGAACCGGCCAAACTGTCGCTGCAGACAGTGACTTATTTCACTCCGTTTGTGAACCGTGATTCAACCGCAGTTTCCAACCTGATGGATGAATTGCATAAAACGTCTCCAGAACTTCGTGCCACCTGGGAGGCCAACGGCCTTGAATATCTCGGTGCAGCAATTGGTATTGACGACTATCTGATCATGACCAACTTTCCCGTCAACTCGATTGCTGATCTGAAGGGGCGTAAAATCGGTGCACCGGGGCCAGCAGTCAACTGGCTCAAGGGCACCGGCGCCGTTGGTGTGTCGGGCAACCTTACGACCTATTACAACGAACTGAAAACCGGGGTTTACGACGGGGTTATCGTATTTGCCTCTGCTGCTCTTCCGGGCAAACTTTACGAGGTCGCCCCCTACATCACCAAGGTTGGCTTTGGCGCTCAATATGCCGGAGGTCTTGCCGCCAACAAGGAATGGTATGATGCCCAGCCAAAGGTCGTGCAGGACGCGCTGAAAGCTGGAGCGGAGGCTGACCGCATTGCCTATCACAAAGACCTCGATGCTTCGGTCACTAAATTCCTCGCTATCATGAAATCGAAAGGTGCAACAATTACCGAAGTCAGCGAGGAAATGCGCAAAGAATGGGTGATGGGCATGGACAATGTCGCCAAGGGTTGGGCCGCCAAACTCGATAGCGCAGGACAGCCGGGAACCAAGGTATTGAAAACCTATATGGACGCCATGCGGGCTTCAGGGGCCGTGCCATTGCGTGATTGGGACAGGGAATAGGCATCAGGCCCTCGCGTGCGATTTCGCAGTTCGGCGAACCAAGTTCTTCGCACGCGAGGATTTGAAGTACCAATATATTTGTAGAGTTTGATGGCGTGACCACAATAACCAATCTCATCAATCGAATAACCATGGTACTGAATGTTATCGGTACCCTGTTGATTGTTGGCCTAGTGGTTCTGATCTCCGCTGATGTTATTGGTCGCGGCTTTTTTTCATCACCCATATCCGGAGTGCCGGAAATGGTTTCTCTATCAATTGTCGCCATCGTGTTTCTGCAAGCGCCGGAGGCATTTCGCATGGGACGGTTTACCCGTTCCGAAGCGATATTGAATTTTCTTGAACGACGCTCAAAACGCCTGCGCGCAATGCTTGAAGTAGTTTTTGCCTTAGCGGGCTTAACCGTCATCGGTGTGCTGCTGAACGCCAGCACCCCGTTTTTCATAAAATCTTGGAACCGGGACACTTTTGTCGGAACTGTTGGAGATTTCATTGCCCCGGTGTGGCCGGTGAAACTGGTCATTTTAATTGGTTGCGCCGCCCTCATTGCCCAGATCTGTTTATATTTTATCCGTCAATTAATGGTTGTTTTTGGCGCCAAAGCCAAACCAACCCTGCACGGGGCACCACCGTTTTGACCCCGTTCGAAATTGGATTATCTGCACTCGCAGCAATGGTTGTGCTGGTCTATCTCGGCCTTCACGTCCCAATTGCACTCATGCTGACCTCGTGGCTTGGTGTATGGGCGATCAAGGGTTCCCCCGTTCTGGCCGGAAAACTGCTCGGACTGGCTGCCGCCAATTCAATTGCCTCATACTTCTTTGGCGTCGTACCGCTGTTTGTGTTGATGGGCTATGTGGTTTCAGTATCCGGCATGGGCCGCGATGCCTTTGATGTGGCCAACCATCTGTTCAGACGTTTCCGTGGTGGGCTGGGCATCGGCACCATTGGTGCCAACGCGATTTTTGCCGCCATCACCGGTATATCCATCGCATCAGCAGCTGTATTCACCCGTATTGCGGTGCCGGAAATGGTACGCCACGGTTACACCAAACGGTTTTCTGTCGGCGTGGTCGCCGGGTCCTCGGTTCTTGGCATGTTGATCCCGCCAAGTCTGTTGCTGATCCTCTACGGGTTGCTCACAGAACAATCGGTCGGCGATTTGTTTATTGCAGGCATTATCCCCGGCCTGTTGTTGGCATTCATTTTTGCCATCGGGGTTTATTTTATAGCGCAATATTTCCCCAGGTTTATTGGTGAAAATCTTTCAAACAATGACGAAGAAATGCTGACAACCGGCGAGCTTGTTCAAAAAGGAATGCCGATTTCAGTTTTGATATTTTTGGTTCTTGGCGGAATTTACGCTGGCTTTTTCACACCAATAGAAGCGGGAGCAACCGGCTCTCTTGGTGCCATTATAATAGGTGTTATTCGCCGGTCTCTTTCTCTATCCGATTTCTGGAAAGTTTTAACCGATACCGGGCTGGTGACAGCTGCAGTTTGCTTTTTGATCATTTCGGCCCAGATGTATTCGCGCATGTTAGCTTTATCCGGCCTGCCGATCGAGTTTGGGCAGTTTGTTGCCTCCGCTGATATTGGCTATTGGGGTGTTATTCTCGCTTATGTGGCCTTGGTGATTATCATGGGCACAATATTGGATTCATCCTCCATCATGCTCATTTTGGTGCCGTTGATGTTGCCTGTGGTTGTACCAATGCAGGTGGACCTGATCTGGTTCGGCATCATTACTGTCCTTGCAGTAGAGATCGGACTTTTAACCCCGCCCTTTGGCATATCGGTGTTTGTCATCAAGTCTGCGCTTGATGATGATGAGGTTTCGCTCGGCGATATTTTCGCAGGCGCCGCACCCTTCGCCTTGATGATGCTGATTGTTCTGGCGCTGGTACTGGCATTTCCCACCCTTGCAATAATGTTGATTTAAAGAGGAGAAAACCGTGGCCCGACGATTTGTTGATATTTCCGTACCGCTTGAAACCGGTATTCAGTCTGACCCGCCGATTATGCTGCCGGAGATTGAATATTTCGATCATCAAATGACCGCCGAACAGGTGATGATGTTTTTTCCTGGCCTTAAAAAAGAAGACCTGCCGGGCGGCGAAGGCTGGGCTGTGGAAAAGCTGACTATCGCCACCCACAACGGCACCCACCTTGATGCGCCGTATCATTATCATTCAACCATGAACAATGGCGAGCGGGCGATAACCATTGATGAAGTGCCACTGGAATGGTGTTTCAACCCCGCTGTAAAACTCGACTTCCGTCACATGGAAGACGGTTATGTGGCTACTGCCGGCGATGTTGAAGCTGAACTAAAACGCATTGGCCATGATCTTCAGCCGCTCGATATAGTGATCGTCAACACCTCTGCAGGAATGGCCTATGGCCAGCCTGATTATTTGCTCAAGGGTTGCGGCATGGGTCGTGAGGCAACACTTTATTTGCTTGAGCGCGGGGTGCGGGTAACCGGCACCGATGCCTGGAGCTGGGATGCGCCCTTTGTCCACACCGCCAAAACCTACGCCGAGACCAGGGATCCCAGTATCATTTGGGAAGGTCACCGTGCCGGCATGGATATCGGTTATTGCCACATGGAAAAGCTGCACAATCTCGAGGAACTTCCAGCTACCGGTTATAGTGTTTCCTGTTTTCCCTATAAAATCAAAGCCGCATCGGCGGGCTTTACTCGTGCTGTTGCGATATTCGAGGAATAAAAATGGCTACCAAAACCAACAAGATCATCATCACCTGTGCGGTCACCGGCGGCATTCACACGCCAACCATGTCCGAACATCTGCCAATTACCCCGGATCAGATTGCCACCCAGTCGATTGATGCAGCCGAAGCCGGAGCCTCAATCATTCACCTCCACGCCCGTAACCCGGAAAACGGCATGCCAACGCCGGACCCGGACGTGTTCATGCAGTTTTTACCGCGCATCAAACAATCAACCGATGCGGTGATCAACATCACTACCGGCGGCGGATTGGGCATGACTGTGGAACAGCGCCTGCAGGGGCCTTTGCGGGCAGAGCCGGAGATGTGCTCCCTTAATATGGGCTCAATGAATTTTGCCCTGCATCCGTTGGCGAGCAAATATCATTCATGGAAGTATGAGTGGGAGAAGCAGTTTTTGCTGGCCAGTGATGATTTCATATTCCGCAATACATTCAAGGATATCAGCTATATTCTCAAACACCTTGGAGAAGGCTGCGGCACCCGCTTCGAGCACGAATGTTATGATATTGGACATCTTTATAATCTGGCACATTTTGTCGATCAGGGAGTGATCAAACCGCCATTTTTTGTCCAGTCAATATTTGGCATACTCGGCGGCATTGGCCCGGATATGGATAATGTGATGTTCATGAAACAAACAGCTGACCGTTTGTTTGGCGACGATTATGTCTGGTCGGTTCTCGCCGCCGGGCGTTTTCAAATGCCATTTATCACCCAGGCCGCAATGCTTGGCGGTAATGTGCGGGTCGGGCTGGAGGATTCACTGTTTATCGAACGCGGCAAGCTGGCCAAATCCAACGCTGAACAGGTGACAAAAATCCGCACCATCCTGGAAGCGCTTGGCCACCAAATTGCAACCCCTAAGGAGGCACGTGAAATGCTCGATCTCAAGGGCGGAGACAGGGTGAATTTCTAGGAGGCAATGATAAGGGGCAATGAGATGAGCGAACCCAATTCGAATGATGGTCTTCCGGCAGGGGCAAAAGTGCAGTTTGATTGTTCCGGCAAGGCAACCGGCAAGATGCGCAACGAGCTTTCCGTCACCATGAAACAACCGTTTCAGGAAGGGCCCTTTGAACTGGCAACCGATGAGGGTTCGTTTCATGGCGGCGATGCAACAGCGCCTCCACCATTAGCAATGTTTGTTGCCGGGCTTACAGGCTGCATCATGACCCAGATCCGCGCCTTTTCAAGAAGGCTCGGGGTCAAACTGGTCAACCTAGATGTGGAAACCCGAGTGATCTGGGACTGGCAGGCAAAGGGCCGGATTTATGAAACCGCGCCCTATTCGTTCGAGATTGATATTATGATCGAAAGTAATGACGACCAAGAAAAAGTCGCAGCGCTGATTGCAGCCTCTAAAAAGGGCTGTTTTCTTGAACAAACCCTTGGACGCGCAAACACAATCAAACACCGGTTAAAAACCCCCGGTGGATGGGTTGAGGTTTAACTTGATAGAAATGGTAATGGTGGGCTGTAGCTGAGAAACCTCGAACACCTACAGCGGCGAAACCGCCGCCAGCCGTTCAGGCCGCGCCATCGCAGGCTTGAGCGAAGCGAATGCCGTGAGATCAGAAATGGTGGGTCTGGAGGGACTTGAACCCCCAACCAAGCGGTTATGAGCCGCTGGCTCTAACCAATTGAGCTACAGACCCGGCAAATGCGGTTTATAGCGAAATTACCGCCATCAACAAGCCCAAATCGGTATGTTTGTTGGCCAACCAAGCAATAGATGCACAATTGGTTGTTTACCACTCAATGACGGATGTTGATCTGACAACAACCATAGACCGGGCGCGGCACATTTCCGGTGAGCACAATAACCTCATAGGGGAACAGTTGATTGCTCATACCATCTGAGCACATTGGTTGGGCACGACGAATTAGCGCGGTAATATTCCGGTCATCCTGGTTAAGTTTTAGGGTGGTCGACCAGCTTTCGAGACCAGCCTGGACAATGGGATAACTGGCAAGGGGTGTCAGTTCTGCATTTTCCAGCCATTCACCATTTTCGGGGTCGGTGCCGTTGTATTTCGGAGATTTTTTGTTCATATCCAGCGACCAGAATGGCTCTGTTCCACTGCATCTCAGTTTGTCGGGTGAAACTTCAACCAGATTCAGAACCGGGTCTTCGGCCAGGTATTTTTCATTGACCCATCCAACAGTCTTGCCATGGCGAATTTGCCGCCAGGTCGACTTGCCAATCTCGACAATCACTCCGCTGGAAGCAATACCTTTTGCATTCCATGCCAAATTACCGACAATAGTGGTATCACCCAGCGATTGCGCCTCAATGACATTGTCCCGTACATTCAATCCGGACGGATCACTGGGCGAAACTCCAATGACATGATAGGTTTTAAGCCCATGAACTTCGCCAAATGCAGCGCCGACAAACCCTGTCATCAGCCCCAATGTCACCGAAATTGCAAGCCATGTTCTCACCATGATACCACCTGTTCATTCCCATCTGCACTAACCACTATAATACATTTGAAAGGAAATTGAGTTGAAAAAAACTTTTTTCGGTAATGGAACGAAATTGGCGATCGCCAGCACGTTCAGCATTGTTGTTTTCCTTTCCGTCGGCAGCCAGAGTTTGGCCGCGGAAGCGGCAAAGTCGATTATTTCTGTATCCGGCACCGGTATCGGCAAGGCGGTGCCGGACATGGCACTGATTTCGCTCGGTGTGCAAAGACAGGCAAAAACTGCCCGCGCCGCATTAAGTGAAAACAACAAGGCAATGGCAGCTGTGCTGGCAGCGTTGAAAAGCCTGAATGTTAGTGGCAAGGATGTTCAAACATCCGGGTTTAATATTCAACCGCGCTATCAATATTATAAACAAAGTTCAACCGGCGGCCAGCGCCCGCCACGTATCATTGGCTATATGGTTTCCAACCAGCTCACCATACGCATTCGCGACCTGGCCAATCTTGGAGAGGTCATCGACAAAACCGTTTCTCTTGGGGTGAATTCCAGCGGTAACATCCGCTTTCTCACGCAAAACCCTGAAGCCGCCCTGTCAAGAGCGCGGGAAATGGCCATGGCCAATGCGATTGATAAAGCAAAAACACTGACCAAGGCAGCCGGTGTGGAATTGGGAAAGGTTATCAGCATTAATGAAAATTCCGGCAAGGCACTCCCGCGTCCCATGCGGCAATTGGCGATAGCCAGAACCGCCAGCGCCGAGGCTGTTCCCATTGCTGCGGGCGAAAACAGCTATCGGGTGAGTGTTCAGGTAAGCTGGGAAATTCTGCAATAAACTGTCGCTCACAAATAAAAAACCGGGCTCCCACAGAGAACCCGGTCTATTATTGGAAATTGTGCCATTAGCGGGTTCTGAAAACAAGAACCGGGCAATTGCGGGAGCGTCCGAATTTCACTTTGGCACGACCGCCATATTTATATCCACGAACCACGATTACGCGGTTGTTAATCCGAACGATACGGGCATCCCGCACACCCATGCGACGGGCTTTACGAATAGCGCGGCGTGGGGCGCAAATTCTGCGACGATAACCGTAACCATCATCATAGCGGTAGTCCCGATAGCCATGGCGGCGGCGGTCTCGACTGTGGCCACGTCCAGATGAAAAATAGAACCCCGGGCCACCGATTGTTAAGTCGATATTCAAGGTTCCGGCTTGTGATGACGCGGAGGTTGCTGCAATTCCACTGAATGAAACGGCAAGGGTGAGAAATATTGTGCGAATGGTTTTGCTCATCATGGGACTGTTCCTTTTTTGGGGCATCGAAGGATTGCTTTTCGGCAATGAAAAGAAATTACACCGATGCCAATGAACCCAGGGGGAACAGGCAATTCATGTTATATTCATGTAAATGAGGCGAAGTTTTTATCGGGGCAGACCAACAACCGGTTTATCTCCGCACGACCAAAGATCCGAAATTCATCAACCGGATTTGTTTTGTCGCAGTAAAAGAAACGCGCGCTTTCAGAAAATATCCAGCGGGCTTTTCAAGCCACTCATGAATTATCCAGCCAACGACAAGACTGAGCAATACCGAAACCATAATATACAACTCGGGCAATCCGGTGGTCTCCTGCCAACCGGCAGTGAAGACTGACGAAAACACAAAACCTAATGCCGCAACCACAAATACATGCGAAAGATAAAGCGCATAGGAACTATTGCCAATCGCCAGTCCGATTTTGCCAATCGACACGCTCTCCATACCACGTGGCAAAACCAGTCAACTAACGAGCAACAA
>JALTNS010000017.1:0-7614 GCA_027000565.1 Rhizobiaceae bacterium
TTTACGGATGATCGCCATGTTGTCCAGTCTGGGTGATATACCACCCGAAATTGCCTTTTGTTTTGCAACTGGCAACACAGCGCGTATGCGCGAACTCGACAGCGGCATTATCGAAGTTGGAAAATCAGCAGATTTCATTTTGATCGACAAGGCTCAACATGCGCCGGGCAAAGATATGCTGGAAAGTATCCATCAGGGAAACCTGCCGGGGGTAGGCATGACGATTATCGACGGTGTTGTTCGCTCACACCGCAGCCGCAACACACCTCCAGCAACGAGACTGCCAGGTTTGGTGGAAACTTAATTAACTAATCATGGTGCACAAAACTTGGCTCAACGGCCTCACCCAGATCGTGCGTTCGCTCCGCCTCAATCAGATCACGAATTCTCTTTCGGTAAACATTCGGCCCCTTGTCAATGGCAATGCGAATGGGGCGCCGTTTTTGCGGGCGGTTTTCTTCCCTCTGGATTGCCTCAAGAATTTCTTTGTCTTCGGCAAACGCTACCTTGAACATCGCATCCATTTGCTCAGATGCCGCTTCATCTCCAACTGCCGTATTGCGCAGGTGCATCCAGCGGTCGATGGTAAAATCGGGGCCCACAGGGGTCATGAAATGCAGGGCAAATATTCGAACACCCTTGTCGCGTTCATCCTCCGGCAATTTAAGCTTTGCATCCACACTGCCAAAGTCTATGACCGCAGTGCACGGTAAATGCAGGTAATAATAGTGCCAGCGGTCGACATTGCCATCGAAACCGCCAAAATTTTGAAAAAATCCAATTGGTGGCGCATCGCGTATCCAGCGCCATGCAACGATTGCCTCTCCATTTGTGCTAACATGAACAGGCACATTTTCGCTTGATGCATTACCAAGGGTGGTGGGATGAACAAAGCTGACATGAGCCGGATCGACCAGATTTTCAGCAACATTCAGATAGTGGGATTTCAGATGTAATGCCTCGCCCTGGTGGGCATGCCACTTCGGGTCTGAAAACTCAGGCATATCAAATACATCGTCAGAATTGGCAAGCGCCGCATCACCCATCCACACCCAAACGATTTTGTGGCGTTCGCAAACCGGGTAGGTTTCCACAAAGGCCGATTGTGGAACATTTTCCTGCCCCGGAATACGCACGCATTTGCCTTCACAATCGAAGGTCATACCGTGATAGCCGCATTGAATGGTATCGCCAATCCGCTTGCCTTTAGACAGCGGCAACAGACGGTGCGGGCAGCGGTCCTCCATCGCAACAACGATACCTTTGGAGTTGCGAAACATGACAATGTTTTCTTCCAGAATGGTCACACTTCCAAGTTCTGATCCAAACTCTGAAGACCACCCGGCCACATACCACGCATTTTTAACGTAATCCAAATTTCACTCCCATCCGGTATTTTGTCGATTTACACCCTCGCGGAACTTTTGCCCTTTCCAGCTATCGCAAGCCATCCTTCCCTTCCGCATCTTGATGTTCAAGCCCGCCAACCCGTGGCAGCGGACGGCCTGAATCAGTCACCACCACAGCGACCATAATTTTATCGGCCCGCGGCGCATCATGTATCCGCACTTCCATCGCATCAAAATGCGAACGCACATAGGCCGCATCCTTGTGGCCGAGTGGCACATCGAGAGGCTGCCCCATTGAACCCATTTTTTTTGATGACGGTACAAGGGCCGCACCTTTTTCTACAGCAGCACGCAAAGGTTTGCCGAGTTTCGGGTGTAAAATTGCAGCGGCATGTTCCAATTCACCATTTTCACCAACCATTGCAGCCTTGCCGTAACTTTGCGCCTGCGATGGATCAATACCCAGAGCTTCGACGCACTTTTGACCCAATAATCCGCCGAGTTCCGCGCCGATGTCCATCAATTCGTCGAGGTTTTCCTGATAATTACCGGCAAACGGGTTTTCGATCACAGCAATTGACGCCGCCCGCCTAGTAGGAGGATCAATTGACTTGCCAATTTCAATGAACGTGCTTTCAACGCTTGTCACTATTTTTCGAATTTTCATCGCAATCCATCCTCTCCCTTGATATCTTTTGCGGCCAGACCGCCTGCCCTATGGTGAATCCTCGGGCCGGTTGTCATCACCAGAATAACCAGCATTTCATTAGCCCTGGGTGCATCGGATATGCCCACCTCAATCGCATCAAAATGTGATCGCACATAGGACGCATTGGCGTGGGTAACGGGCACGTCAATACGTGTACCAGGCCCACCGACCTTTTTGGTTGAGGGAACAATCGCATTGGACATCGGCAGGTTTTCCCGCATTGAATATCCACCCGGCGCATGCCATAGCGCACCGTGTTCAATCTCGCCGGCTTCACCAATTATAGCTGCCTTGCCATACCCTTCGACCACTCCGGCATCACCGCCAAGGGCCACAATCAACTGTTGCGCCATGTTCATTCCAAGTGGTTTCAGGTCATCGATAAACCCGGTGATTTTTTCCACATATTGTCCGGCAAACGGGTTATTGATAACACTGCCAATTATTCCACGACGCAAAGGTTTTTTAGTAGTCGGGCCACCCTCATGAAATATTTCCTCAATGGTAATAAAGCTTTTTCTGATGATAACGTCAGGCATAGACTGTCTCCAAATCAGATAGGATAGATTGGTTTATTCCGGCTAATACAGGTAAGAATGAACAGGTTGCGGTTTCGCAGGGCGACAGATTTATCATTTCAGATTGCAGCGCGATGAACACCCCATTGATCGACTGATGTTCGAGCAGTTTTAATGCAGATTTTCTACCGTTGGATAAGGCTGTTTGTATGTCTTTAGCAGACATGGGTGCAACATCGACCGTAACCATGCGTGTACCCAAATCGCTGTCAGGCGAAAGCTCATTGGCCGGTAGCCGCTTGATCCCCACATGGCCCGGAACATCAACCGCATTGGCAATCAAGGTTGCAGCAACATCGGCATGAGCCGCATCCCGTGCCAAAACGGTTACACTATCGGCGATGCCGAGCGAATGACTCCTGCCGCGCCAGCCACTTGTGGCAATGCCACCAATTCTGTCGCTTGATTGAATGCGGGCCGTGGAATCGATTGCACCGATCTCCGGGTTGGCACATATGCCGATTTCGAACGAGCGATCCCCGGCCAGATAAAGCGCAATATCACCACCATTATTAACAAAGGCCCGCTGTAAACCGGTGCCGTTGCACATGGCTGCAAGCACATGGTCTGCAACCGCACCGGCAACCGCAATCATCGGCGTTACAAATTTTCCGGCACCCAGATCACCGGCTGCCTGCAACATATTTCTCGCAATTTTGCCAAGGGGTTTGATACCATAGCGATCAAACGTACTCCGCAAAATATCCAGTTCACCCACTAAATCGTGAAGAACTGGATTGAAGGCTTCTGCGGCCTGTTTATAGGCGCGTTTGTGATCGCCCCCTTCTGCATAAACGATAAGATCAATGGGGCCGTGGCGCATTTGCAACCGCTTGCCATCCGGCAGCCAACTGATTTTTGGAGCGTCTTTGAAAGCTGTTGCCATCAGTTTGCTTCCAACGGCCATGGGTTCTTGCGATTTGGTTTCACCTGCCGTTGACCTTTGAGAACATGGTCATTTTGAGGGCCGCTCATACCTTTGACCGCCTGTTCCAGCGGCATTACATGATCCATATGGCCGCCAAGGGCCTCATAATCTTCAAGACATACAGTAAATTCTATTGGCGCAACCAGCGCTGGTGTCGGCACATAACCGAACGAATTGTCAGGCATCCGAGATACATCTGCCATCACCGTTATTCCGCCGCCGGGCCAGCGGTAGGCGGGCGCACCACCACAGGTTACCCGGGTCAAGGCCTGTTGAACCGAGCGGGTCAGTTTGACCGGATTTTCGGTAACTCCGGCGCGTAACGACCCGCCTGCGCCCCCCATAAACATAACCGAACAAAGTGCCGGTTCGCAATTTTCCTCAATTCTGGCAATCGACTTCTGCAATCGACTGGGAATATCCAGTTCCACCGGTTGTAGTTCTTCATTCAGTTCAAAATAGGCAAATTGCTCGCCCGTAGTGGAAACCATCAACAATGATTGGCCAGCTCTGGCAAACTTGGCATTAAAACTATCCAGTATGGTGAGTGGGTCGTTCAGGTTTGTTCCGCCCCAACCGGTACCGGGTTCGGCCACCTGAAAATATCGCCCGGGGGTCGAGCGTCGCCCCTTGATCTTGATGCCGCTTGGCTGCCAGCCAATCACCTTGCCTGCCTGATGTTCCGACATCACTCCGGTAATATGATCATCGACCACAACCACCTCGTCCACCAGTCCCTTCCATTGGGAAGCAAACATGCCAATGGTTGCCGACCCGCATCCGACCCGCATACGTTCTTCAACCACATCATTGATGACCGGAGGTTCGTTGGCCTGAACAATGATGGTTGAACCGTCGTCAATTTCAAGTTCGGCGGCTTCACCGTTGCACAATGCCAACAATGTGGCGCAGGTAACCCGGCCCTCCTTTTTGCCACCTCCGGTCAGATGATGAACCCCGCCCAACGAAAGCATTTGCGATCCATATTCGCCGGTTGTTACATGCCCGACTGGCTCACCTTCTGCCCGAACCAGAGCACGTTCCGGCCCCAGATGACGGTCTGTATCGATCTTGATCTTGGCACCGCAGTAACTGAATATTCCTTCGGTCACGACAGTCACCATATCAAGGCCGTCAATTTCGCTCGATACGATAAACGGGGCGGGCTTGTAGTCAGGATAGGTCGTGCCAGCTCCCACAGCAGTTACAAACATTGAACGGGACGCCATAATGTCGCCATCCCATTCCCGGCCACTGTCGAGAAATGGAACCAGTTCTCCGCCAGCTTCCACCCGACGATTTAGTATGGTCAAAGGGTCGAGACGCACCAACTGGCCCGCCTCATTTGCATAGCGATCACAAGCTCCCGAGCGTCCATCAGCGATATAACACATGACCGGACAGGCATCGCAGCGGATTTTCTCCGGCTTTTTTACCGATGTATCCATCTGCACAACACTCCTTGCCACGTTCATTAGCATACTAATGAATGCCGTATCTGTAAACTGGAACGCCCGTGTTTTACCCGCATCTGTCCCAACAATAATAAATCATGCCGATTAATCTGGGAACCACACCCTGCCGAACCAGATTTACAATTTGTCGCGCAGAGAATACCAGGCCATTGCCAGCACCAGTAATGGCCAACGAAATACCGCCCCACCGGGAAAACTCCTGGTAGGCACACTGGCCATCACATCAAACCGACCGGCCTGACCTTCGATCGCATCGGCCATGATTGAGCCTGCAAGGGTCGCCATTGCCACCCCATGGCCCGAAAATCCGCTTGCGGATAAAATATTGCCCTGTAACCGTTCAAAATGTGGCATCCGGTTCATGGTAATGCCCAGCGTTCCACCCCATGCATAATCAATCCCGACATCCTTGAGTTGCGGAAATGTCTCCAGCATCGGTTTTTTTGCAATTGATGCAACATCCTTTGGGAACCGGTAGCCATAGGTTTCACCCCCGCCAAATAACATTCTGTTGTCTTCCGAAAGGCGGAAATAGTTGACCACAAACTTGCTGTCAGCGACCGCATGATTGTCGCGCAACAAAGATTGGCATAAATTTTCTTCGAGCGGCTCTGTGGCAACAATGAAATTGTTGATCGGCATCACCTTTGCAGCCACGCGGGGTTGCAAATCTCCGAGATAGCCGTTGCAGCCAAGCACCACATATCGCGCATTTATTGCTGCATGGTTGCACGTGATGACTGCTGGATCACCTTCATCTACACCCGATACACGTGAGCGCTCGAATATACTAACACCGGCCTTTTCAGCGGCTTTTGCCAGTCCAAGGGCGAAATCGAGCGGATTGAGATGGCCTGATGCCATATCAAGCGACCCGCCGTAATAGGCATCTGACCCGATTAATTGCCTGATTTGCTGTCTGTCCAACGCCTGGATATGTTCATAATTATATTCAGTTTGCAGTTTTCCCACATAGGCATGGCTGTGTTTGACGAACCGTTCGCGGTGATCCGCATGAATGATGCCCGGCACATAATGACAGTCGATTTTGTGTTGAGCAATTAGGTCCTGAACAAGATCAAGCGACTGGCATGCAATCTTCCACAATGCCTGCGCCTGTTCTTTGCCAACCATTTTCTCAAGATCATCCTGATCCAACCGCTGGCCGGAACCAACCTGCCCGCCATTGCGTCCGGAAGCGCCAAATCCCACCCGATGGGCTTCGAGCAATACAACAGCAAAGCCCCTTTCTGCCAGATGCAAGGCTGACGACAATCCGGTAAACCCACCGCCTACAACACAAACATCACAATCAATGGTACCTTTGGCCTCAGGAAATTCCGGTAATGGATTTACAACACTGGCATAAAACGACGGTGGATAAACACCGGCGCGATCATTTGCAGTCAGTATGTCCATCGCAATTTGTTGCCTGTTATGCTTCCAGCAATCCGTCAGTTCTAAGCGCTGAACAGGTTTCATCAAGGGTTTTAACCGCACGTTCGATTAGCGTATCAATTTCAGATTTTGAAATCACCAAAGGCGGTGAAATAATCATCGCATCGCCCACATGGCGCATAATCAATCCATTTTGAATGCTTGTCGCGCGGCAGCGAAGGCCAACCGAACCTTTTTCAGATTTAAACGGCGCTCGCGCAGATTTGTCCGGCGTCAGTTCAATGGCCGCCATCATGCCGCAAATCCGGGCTTCACCGACCAGCGAATGGTCGGCCAATTGCAACCATTTTTCGGCAAGGTAAGGCGCGGTTTCATTGCCAACCCGGGTAACGATATTTTCCTCGTCCAATATTCGCAGGTTTTCCAGTGATACCGCACACGAAACCGGGTGCCCGGAATAGGTATAACCGTGATTAAACTCTCCTCCACCATTGATCACATTTGCCACATGGTCACAAACAACGGAGCCACCGATGGGCAGATAACCGGAACTCAACCCCTTGGCGATGGTCATAATGTCGGGGCGGATATTGAATGTATCGGACCCAAACCAGTTGCCGGTTCGGCCAAACCCGCAAATCACTTCATCAACGATCAGCAATATCTCATGGGCATCGCAAATGCGCTGAATTTCAGGCCAATAGGTTGATGGTGGCACCACCACGCCTCCCGCCCCCTGTACCGGTTCGGCAATAAACGCGGCCACATTTTCTTCACCCAGCCGTTCAATCTCGGCTTCCAGCTTGCGGGCGCAAACAAGGCCAAATTCATCCGCATCCATATCTCCACCCTCGCCATACCAATAGGGTTGGTCAATATGGCTGATATCAGGGACCGGCAATCCACCCTGCTCATGCATGGCGCTCATGCCGCCGAGGCTGGCTCCGCCCATGGTCGATCCGTGATAAGAGTTTTTGCGGCTGATTATGGTCTTTTTCGTTGGTTTGCCAAGCGTTGCCCAATAGTGGCGGACCATTCGAATATTGGTGTCATTGGCCTCGGAGCCAGAGCCTGCATAAAACACACGATTGAGATCACCCGGCGCAAGATCTGCCAACCGTTCGGAAAGCGCGACTACCGGCGGGTGAGTCGTCTGGAAAAACGTGTTGTAATAGGG
>JALTNS010000017.1:7624-28758 GCA_027000565.1 Rhizobiaceae bacterium
CCATTTGGGCCGCTGCCACACGCGCCAGTTCCTTGCGGCCATATCCCAGGTTCACACACCACAGACCAGCCATTCCATCAAGAATTTCAACGCCTTCCGAATCAGTCAATATCACGCCGTTGGCTCGAGTTATCACCCGCACACCCTTGGCATTCAACTCGTTGCCATCGGTAAAAGGATGCAAATGATGGGCAGCATCAAGAGCCTGTAATTCAGCGGTCGGCAGGTGATTGATTGTCATATTCGTTTATTCCCGATCATCATTCATTGGCAATATTACAAGCCACGTATGGAATCACTGTGCAGAAGATTTTTTGATTGCGCAATCCATAAGAATGGCCGCCAGGCGCAATGGGGCAAAGCATTTTGGTGTTGTTTCGAATTGAAAAACCCGAATTTTGCGCTAAGGTCAATTTTGTAACATGTTAGTAGGAATTCATGAGAAACTTCAGTCGTATTTTCGGTGATCAAAAACCGGTTATTGCCATGGTGCATTTGGGTGCCCTGCCCGGAAGCCCCCTTTATGATTGCGATGCTGGTGTGGCATCGATCATTGATGCTGCCCGCAGAGATTTAATTGCGCTTCAGGCAGCGGGGTTTGATGCAGTCATGTTCGGCAACGAGAATGATCGCCCCTATGAATTTGATGTTGATACCGCATCGACCGCCACCATGGCTTTTGTCATTGGCCAGCTACGCAGTGAAATTACCATTCCCTTTGGCGTCAATGTGTTGTGGGACCCCAAAAGCACAATTGCCCTTGCTGCAGCAACCGGCGCCGATTTTGTCCGAGAGATATTTACCGGCACCTATGCATCAGATATGGGGCCGTGGACCCCGGACGCTGGCGCTGCCATGCGTTATCGCAATGCACTAGGCTGTAAAGACATTGCAATGTTGTACAATGTTTCTGCCGAATTTGCAGACAGTCTTGACCGGCGCCCCCTGGCGGACCGAGCGCGAAGTGCGGTCTTTTCTTCCATTCCCGATGCTGTTCTGGTTTCTGGTCAGATAACCGGCGAGGCCGCTAAGCTTTCAGACCTCGAAGCCGTAAAGTTGGTTTTACCTGATACACCCGTACTGGCCAATACCGGGGTAAAACATGAAACTATCGCAGATGTTTTATCGGTTGCCGATGGTTGTATTGTCGGCTCGTCACTGAAATTCGACGGCAATACCTGGAATACGGTTGATCCCGCCCGGGCGACTGATTTCATGGTCCGGGTTCGTGCCGCACGGGGTGACCGATAATGCTGGAGCGTATTCGAACGGATCTTATGGAACTGATGCTCATTCCCGGTCTCAGCGGTCATGAAGGTCGGGTCCGTCTTTCTATCAGAAAAAAACTTGAAGCACTTGGTCTTGCCTCGCAGACCGACAGACTGGGCAATTTGATCGTTACCATTACCGGTGATCCAGATGCGCCTTCGGTGATGCTGTTCACCCACATGGATCAATTGGGGTTCATTGTAAAAAAGATTGAGGAAAACGGGCTCATTCGGGTCGAGCGGTTGGGTGGTGTTCCCGAACGGGCGCTTGCATCGCAAGCGGTGTTATTGTGCGTTGGCGAGGGCCGTGATGTGATAGGTGTCATAGGCAACAAAAACCACCATGCTACCAAAGTTGACGAGAAATACCGCGTTGTGCGAGCCGATGAACTGCTGATCGACACCGGCCACAGCTCCAAAAAAAACATATTGGATGTCGGCATCAACATTGGAACGCCAGTGGTCTATCTGCCCAAGTCTGTGGAACTTGTTGAAAACCGCATTGTTGGCACTAGTGTTGACGACCGCGCCGGCTGCGCTGTGTTGATTGAGGTTGCCCGCAATCTTGTTAATCGCGATGGCGGGCCCACAGTTCATATAGTGTTTTCAGTGCAAGAGGAATTTAACCTGCGTGGTGCCGTGGTTGCCGCCCGGAAACTTCAACCCGATATCGCCATACAAGTTGACCTGATGCTGGCAACCGATACTCCAGACATGCAAGATGAAGGCGACATGAAACTGGGGGGCGGGCCGGCTATCAGCTACTATTCGTTTCATGGCCGAGGTACACTCAACGGTGTTGTCCCTCACCCGGCAATGGTACGATTATTTGAAAATGCCGCACAAACGGCAAAAGTGTCCTTGCAACGAAGTGCGCAGGTAGGGGTGCTGACAGATCTTTCCTATGTTCAAGGGGTTGGCGAAGGTGCCTCCTCAATCGATATTGGATTTCCAATGCGCTATTCCCACTCCAGTCTTGAACTGGTTGATCTGAACGACCTTGTCGGGCTTGTTCAACTGATCGCAACGGCATTGCCGCAAATTACCAGCGATTTTTCCATCGAACGGGATGATTACCCTGCATGACCTACACTCTCGGCATAGATATCGGCACTTTTGAATCAAAGGGTGTGCTGGTCGATCAAACCGGCAAAATAATCGCAAGTGCTGCCAAACCGCACGAAATGATTGTGCCAAAGCCGGGCTGGGCAGAACACCGCGCCGACGAAGACTGGTGGCAGGATTTTTGCTATATCTCGCGTAAATTGCTAAACGATACTGGTATTGATCCCACAGACATAAAATGTGTTGCCTGCAGCGCCATTGGGCCTTGCATGTTGCCGATTGATAATAACGGCAATCCACTGATGAATGCGGTGCTTTATGGCGTTGATGTTCGTGCTGCTGATGAAATTGATCACCTTACAAACACCATTGGCGAAGACACTATATTGAACCGCTGCGGTAATGCTCTCACTTCGCAATCGGTCGGGCCCAAAATTCTGTGGCTAAAACGAAATCGGCCTGAGATCTTTGCAAAAACCTCGAAAATACTGACCTCAACTTCATACCTGGTGCTCAAACTGACCGGTAATATCGTCATCGATCATTATACTGCGGCTAATTTCAGTCCGCTCTATGATGTTGAAAAACTTGACTGGACCTTCGATCTTGCCGACGACATCGTATCCCGTGAAATGTTGCCTGAATTGATGTGGTCGAATGAAATTGCCGGAAGCATATCATACGACGCTGCGGCTGAAACCGGGCTGGCCATTGGTACACCAGTGACCTGCGGCACAATTGATGCGGCAGCCGAAGCAATGAGCGTCGGCGTACAAAATCCAGGCGACATGATGATGATGTATGGCTCAACCATATTTATCATTGCGTTGACCGAAAACCGCATCCGCGATGGCCGCCTGTGGTACGCGCCCTGGCTGTTTGAGGGCGCTCACGCCTCCATGGCCGGGCTTGCTACCAGCGGTACCCTCACCCACTGGTTTCGCGACCAGTTTGCCCGTGAACTTACACGTGAGGAGGCCTTTCCAGCGCTGGCGAGCGAAGCTGACACCTCGCCGCCAGGTGCCAATGGCTTGTTATTGCTGCCCTATTTTTCAGGGGAGCGTACACCTATTCACGATCCCAATGCATGTGGCACTTTTTTTGGCCTCAACCTCACCCATACGCGAGGAGATATGTATCGCGCGCTGTTGGAAGGCATTGGTTTTGGTACCAACCATGTGCTGGAAACCTTCAGCGAATTGAAAGAAATGCCTCAAAGATTACTGGCGGTTGGCGGTGGCACCAAGAATCGGCTTTGGCTGCAGGCGACATCCGATATCAGTGGTATGAACCAGATTTTGTGTGAAAATACATTTGGTGCTTCCTATGGCAATGCATTTCTGGCTGCCTTGGCCATTGGAATGGCCGACCAAGGCGACATAACAAACTGGAATCCGACGGAATCGGTAATTGAAGCAAAAACCAATCCTGTCTATAAACATCAATTCCAGTTGTTTCGCAGACTGTATGAACAAACCAAAGATATTGCCCAGGACTTGCGTATAAAGCCCTGAATTGTTTCCAACAGGATCTTTGTACCTTGATTTTTAACCCACCTCTAATCCAGTGCACTTTGGTGCAGCGTTACAAAAGATTTCTGGCCGATGTCGAGTTGCAAGACGGAACAATTATTACCGTCCATTGCCCTAACCCGGGCTCAATGGCGGGTCTGACCACACCCGGTATCAGGGCCTGGATTTCAGACAGTCAAAATCCCAAAAGAAAATTGCGCCACACACTCGAACTCGTGGAAATCGAAGGGTTTGACGGGCCGGTAATGGTCGGAACCAATACCAACCTACCCAACAAACTTGCTGAAGAAGCAATCAGCTCAGGCAAGATTGAGCCACTCAATGGATATTCAGACCGCCATCGGGAGGTGAAATATGGAAAAAATTCGCGCATCGACATTTTGCTCGAAAAGCAAGGCAGGCGAAAGTGTTATGTGGAGGTAAAAAACGTTCATTTTGTCCGTCAGCCTGAATTGCATGAATTTCCGGATTGCGTGACAGCCCGCGGGGCCAAACATCTGGAAGAATTGGGCGATATGGTCGAACAGGGCCACCGGGCTGTTATGCTTTATGTGATCCAGCGAATGGACGGTTCGAAATTCAAATTGGCATCAGATATTGATACCGCTTACGCCAAAGCCTATACACGAGCGATGGAAAGAGGTGTTGAGGCAATCGCCATGCGCTGCAGGATTAGCCAGGAGGCAATTGAACCCTGCGACTTGATACCAATCGTCAATGATATTTGAAGGCCGCTCTCAATGACAACTTATCTTGAAGCCGATACCGCACCGCTGAAAAATACCGGCCACATCAAATTATACAGCGAAGAAGATTTTGCAGGTATGCGCAAGGCAGCCCAACTGACCGCACAGGTACTTGATCTGATTGCAGACATGATTGAGCCCGGAACCACCACCAAGGAAATTGATGATTTCGTGTTTCAGTTTGGCATGGATCACAGCGCCATTCCAGCGACACTGAACTATCGCGGCTATACCAAATCGAGTTGCACCTCGATAAACCATGTGGTTTGCCATGGTATTCCCGATAACAAACCGCTGAAAAACGGCGATATCATCAATGTTGATGTGACCTACATACTCAATGGTTGGCATGGCGATTCAAGCCGCATGTACAATGTAGGCACAGTAAAACGGGCTGCCGAACGGCTGGTCGATGTTACCCACAAGGCGATGATGCTGGGCATAGCCGAGGTTAAACCAGGCAATTTTACCGGCGATATTGGTGCCGCCATTCAGGAATATGCTGAAAGTGAACGCTGCAGTGTGGTACGGGATTTTTGCGGCCACGGGGTTGGGCTGTTATTCCATGATGCACCCAATATCCTTCATTACGGCAGACGCGGTGAAGGGGTGGAGATGAAACCCGGTATGATTTTCACAATTGAGCCGATGATTAATCTCGGTCGCCCGCATGTTAAGGTCAAGTCCGATGGCTGGACCGCGGTTACCCGCGATCGCTCACTTTCTGCGCAATTTGAACACACGGTTGGCGTTACAAAAGATGGCTGCGAGATTTTTACACTTTCGCCCGGCGGCCATAGCAAACCACCATACCCACCGGCTGGATAACAGAGCGAATGGTTGGAAGCGGATTTAAGGACAACGCAGGAAAGCCCCCACACTACCATGGACATCGTGACCGGCTGCGTGAACGATTTAAAACCGCTGGCGATGAATCGTTGGCCGACTATGAACTGTTGGAACTCCTGCTGTTTCGATCAATTCCCCGACGCGACACAAAACCAATCGCCAAACAACTGATCGACCGTTTTGGTTCTCTCAGCGAAGTATTGGGGGCACCCGAAAGCCTGCTTTCTGAGGTGTCTGGCCTTGGCGCATCAAGCGCTGCTGATTTGAAGATAGTTGCAGCGGCAGCCAGCCGTATGTTGAAAAGCGAAATTAAGGGCAAGCAAATATTGGGTTCCTGGTCGTCGGTGATCGACTATTGCCGCGCGTCAATGGCGTTTGAGGAAAAGGAAAAATTTCGCATTCTTTTTCTCGACAAAAAGAACGCCCTGATTGCCGATGAAGTGCAGCAAACTGGTACAGTTGATCACACCCCGGTTTATCCGCGTGAGGTTCTAAAGCGGGCATTGGAACTGTCAGCCACCGCAATCATTCTGGTACACAACCACCCTTCCGGTGATCCAACACCTTCACGCGCCGATATCGAAATGACCAAGACTGTAATGGATACCGCCAAGCCACTGGGCATTACTTTGCACGACCATATTATTGTTGGTAAAGACGGTCATGTCAGTATGCGCGGACTGAGACTTATCTAGAGCCGCTGATTTCACACAATTATGGCTGAAAAGAAGAATTCAAATGAAAGAAGCAAAGCGCAAGGGCAGAACGGAATCTTTTCGAAAATATGTCGCTTTCACACAGATACGCATCTCCAAATCCTTAGCACGCCACCCAATTTGCTTTTTGAATAGGTCGTAATATCTTGATATTGTTGATGTCACCGGCAATATTCCTACTGTTCAGCGAGCTAATTTGATGGCGCAGAATGGATCACATCAATGGGTCTTACCCCTGAATTCTGGAGTGCAATTTAATGACGACTATCACCGCAAGTCCCTTGACCGCGGAATCATTCAATGAATTTGGTGACGTCATTCAAACTGACGGTGCAGCTAGCTTTGAAATTAATCAAGGAATGTGCACCCGTTTCCATGATCTGGCCAAGATAGAAACATCCGGTCCAGACGGCCATCCATTGATTAGCCTGGCCCGGGGAAAGCCCTATAGGCTGCCTCTTCACCTGACAATGGTTGAACGTCATCCGTTGGGCAGTCAGGCGTTTATACCACTTTCCGATAATCCGTTTTTGGTAATTGTGTGTCAGGATAATAATGGAGTGCCAGGTATTCCGCAGGCCTTTTTAACGGCCAACCGGCAGGGCATAAATTACCGGCAAAATATCTGGCATGGAATCCTTACGCCATTGCATGATATGTCAGATTTCATCATTATTGACCGAGGTGGAGGCGGCAACAACCTTGAGGAATATTTCTTCGATCAACCATATCAAGTTATTGTACCTGAATAGATTTCTCCGGCTCAAGTGCGCCAGTTGAGAAAATATTTTTCAGCCCGCCCGATAACCCAGGCGAAACACAGACCCATTGTCGACAATATAGCCACACCCGCAATAAGTTGATCGGTTGCAAACAAACTGCCGGCGAGCAGAATATAGGCCCCAATTCCAAATTCAGCACCAATCATCTCAGCCGCCACCAGCAAGATAATTGCAATTGATGCAGATATCCGGCAACCCGACAAGATTGCAGGAAGTGCTCCGGGAAATATTATCTTTCGAACAATCGACGACCATGACAGGCCAAAGGACTGACCCATGCGAATAAGATTTCGATCGACATTATCAACCCCGCCATAGGTGGTGATGACCGTTGGAAAAAACGTGCCAAACAGGATTGTTGCTACTTTTGAACCCTCTCCGATACCAAACCAGATGACAAATAACGGCAAGAGAGCAATCTTCGGGATGGGAAATATAGCCGACACCAGTGGAGACAGCCCTGCCCTGGCAACGGATGACAAGCCAATCAACAGACCGACACTGATGCCCAGAACCGTGCCGGCAGTCCAGCCAATCACCAACCTTTGCAGCGACGCGGAAAGATGAACCAGCAACATGCCGCTTTGCACCAATTCAGCAAAGGCCACGTAAACTTCAGAAGGTGCCGGAAGCACCAGTGATGATATGAAGCCGGATCGTGACCCATATTCCCAAAATGCAATCAGGCCGATGAACACAAGTGGAGCAATCGGACCAAGCGGCTTGATTTGAAAGCCCCCGCCACGAAAGGTCACCGGTTTGGCAGGCCTTGTTGCATCTTGGGTATCCGCGCTTTTGAGGTCAATGTCAGTCATCAATCAACTCCATATCCGCAGCAAGCGCTTCCTCGCGCATCATACCCCACAATTGTTTTTGTTTGCTCTCAAGCTCAACAGTAAAATTGCTGCGCTCAGCCAATGGAATATCTATCTCGACTATTTCACGAATTTCACCGGGCCGACGGGAGAGAACAACAATCTTGTGACCAAGGCGAACTGCCTCGGCGAGATTGTGGGTCACATAACAGGCTGTAAACCCTTCCCGTTGCCAAAGGTCAATCAGATCATCCATCAATAATTCGCGGGTCTGGCTGTCGAGCGCCGATAACGGTTCATCCATCAACATAACCGCCGGTTTGACGCTCAAGGCTCGGGCAATTGCCACTCGTTGTTTCATGCCGCCACTTAATTGGCGGGGCAATGCGTCTGCAAACTCGTTTAGTTTGGTGCGTGCAAGCACATCACCAATAATTTGATCGACTTTGGCCGTCGACAGCCCATGTTCTTCCAGTGCCAGAGAAACATTGCCTTTGACCGTGCGCCACGGCAACAGGGCAAAATCCTGAAAAATATAAGTCAGGGGGTTGAGCGACCCGGCGGGCGGCTCGCCAAGCTGCATCACCTGCCCTGACAGCGGTTGTTCCAATCCGCCAACAATGCGCAACAGGGTAGATTTTCCACAACCGGAAGGGCCAACAATGCAAACAATCTCGCTTTGATTGATTTGCAGGTCAATGTTTTTCAGAACTTCGACGCTTCCATATCCATGGGAAATGGCTTCAAGGTGCAGGTCCACATTTCACCCCTTGCGGCATCAATGTGAACCGCGTTGTACAAGTGGTCGATACGACCACTCCCGGCACCCTGGGGGCACCGGGAATTTTTGTATGACTATTCCACTGATTGTAATAATCAGTAGGTTTCGACAAAGCTGCTGTCGACCAGCGTATCGATCGTGATATCCTTGGAGACCAGACCTTCAGACTGGAACCATGCAAGCTGATCTTTAACATTGGTCAAGTTCAGCTTGGCATTCTTGTTGATACGCATGGCACCGTTGCGGATCGAAGGTGCTGCTTTTTCGTATGGACGGCTGGTATAAACATATTTGTGTATCAGTTTCACCATGTCTTCCGCAGCCTGATCACCGGCTGTTTTGTCGACCAGCGCAGCATTGAAATCATCTGCACCTTTTGAGAACGCCGCAAGAAAACGTTTGACCAGATCTTTTTTGTTGGCGGCGTTGTCAGCTGAGGTAAACACTGTTGTTACCTGATAATCGGGAATATAGTCTGAAATATTGCCGATGATTTCCACCGCCGGACTTTTTGCCAGACCTTTGGCAATGTGTGGCACGATCGACCAGGCATCAATCTGCCCGGATTTCAACGCACCAATGATTGCACCGACTTTCTGCAACGGTTTCACCTTGATGTCGCTGCTTGGAAAGCCCTCCTTTTGGGCAATTTTTGCCGCCATATAGTGGAAAGATGAACCGGCCTGGGTGATGCCGTAGGAACGGCCCTTGAGCATTGCAGGCTTGGTTACACCTTCATCAAATGCTTTTTTTGATACCAATATCATCTGGCCATCAATGCCAGGTTCTTCCTGCAACGCACCACCAATCACCTTGATTGCACCTTTATTGGCGAGATTGATCAATCCGCCGGAAATTGCTGTTACTCCAAAATCCACATCTCCGGACGCAATTGCCACGGCCATGGGCTGGGCTGCCTGAAAAAACTTGAAAGTTACATCCAGTCCCTGCTCTTTGAAATACCCGCGTTCTAAGGCAACAAAGCTCGCTGAATGAGACGTAAAGCGCAAGGCGCCGACATTGATTTTTTCCTGCGCACCGGCAGTGGTAATGCTGGCTGTGATAGCGGAAATTACGAGCAAGCCGCCGCCCAGAATTGCCGACAGTTTTCTACGGGTAATTGTTTTCATGATTTTCTCCCAGGGATTGATATATTGTTATTACCAGCCATTTTCTGACTAATTGCGTTATTGGATTATATCCATAACGCTCAACGGACAAATTGGCAATTTGTGCGACAAAGAATATTGAAAAGACAGTAAAAAACCCGGCCAATTGAGTCAGCCGGGTCTTTCAAATTCGACGTTTGTGCTGACTGTCAGTCCAGTTCTTCCGGCAAAACCAAATTGAGTACTATCGCAATTATGGCGGCTGGCAGCAGCCCCGATGTCAGCAAAATCTTGGCCGTTGCAGGTAAATGTTGCAATGCTCCCGGTACCAGTTGCAGACCAAGGCCAATCGACAGTGAAATGGCAAATATCATCATGTTTCGACGGTTCCAGTTCACTTCCGAAAGCATATTCACGCCAGCTGCGGCGACCATGCCAAACATAACAATAACACCACCACCAAGTACTTCGATTGGAACAGTGGAAATTGCAGCCCCTACCTTTGGAATGAACCCTGCAACAATCAGGAATATTGCGCCTATTGTTACCACATGACGGCTCATAACTCCGGTCATCGAGATCAGTCCAACATTTTGACTGAATGATGTGTTTGGCAAACCACCAAAAACACCGGCAACAGCTGTGCCAAGCCCATCAGCGAATGTAGCGCCCGAGATTTCCTTGTCAGTTGCTTCACGTCCGGCTCCGCCCTTGGTGATACCTGAGACATCGCCGACGGTTTCAATTGCTGACACAATAGCCATGAAACAAAACCCGATTATTGCTGCACTGGTTGCCTCAAAACCCCATTTGAATGGAACAGGCACGGTGAACGAAGCTGCACGGCCGATGCCGGCAAAACTCACCTCACCCATGAAATAGGCGATGACATAACCAACGATCAGGCCAATCAGCACAGCAGCAACCGACAAAACGCCTTTGGTGAAAAACTTGATGCCAAGTGTCACGACGATAACAATAAGTGCCATGGTCCAGTTAGTGAGGCTGCCAAATTCGGGTTTCCCCTGTGCCGGCACGCCACCTGCAGCATATTGTATGCCGACTTTCACAAGCGCCAAGCCAATCATCAAAACAATCAGCCCGGTTACCAGTGGTGGCAAGGCAAATCGAATGCGCCCGATAAATGTGCCAAGGAAAAAGTGGAATATCCCACCGACGACGACACCTGCCATCAAAGCACCGAGTGCTCCGGTTCCCTGCCCCGCAACCAATGGCACCATGATCGGAATAAATGCAAAACTGGTGCCTTGAACGATCGGCAGCCTGGCACCAACCGGCCCCATACCAATAGTTTGAAACAGTGTTGCGATGCCCGCAAACAACATCGACATCTGAATCATGTAAATCAGATTTGGAAAGTCCGGTGAATTTGAGCCAAAGCCAAATCCGGCAGCACCGGCTATAATAATTGCCGGCGTCACATTGCTGACAAACATTGCCAACACATGTTGAATGCCAAGTGGTATCGCTTTTGCCAACGGCGGTGTATAGTTTGGATCCCGAAGTTGCTCCGGTGTCCCCAGTGAATTGTCAGTCATATTCCCTCTCCATGCGGCCCATTATTTACGATCGGCCAAATGGCGACCGATTCGATATCCGCGACAGACATGTTAGGTGGAATAGTGGCTGGAAAAAACAGGTATTTTCATCCTGTGGACAATTGCAAAGTATGTGGCAACTATACTTTGACTAATATTCCGTGCACCAGCACCATGTCATAATCGGTATTTTAGGAAATTAGTCGTATGAAAATTGCAACATGGAATATCAACGGCATTAAAGCCCGGCATGATGTTTTGATTCGCTGGTTGAAAGAAGCCAGGCCAGATATTGCCTGCTTGCAGGAAATCAAATCAATTGATGAAAACTTTCCCGGCAATGCAATTGAAGCATTGGGGTATAATGTAGAGACCCACGGTCAAAAGGGATTTAACGGCGTCGCCTTGCTTTCCAGACGGCCATTTGACGAGATCAACCGTGGCCTGCCCATGCTGAATGACGACGATGCGCCTGATGAACAGGCTCGTTTTATTGAGGGCACTGTTTCCACTGCTGGAGGTGTAATAACGGTAGTCTCACTCTATTTGCCAAATGGAAATCCGGTCCACACAGAAAAGTTTCCCTACAAGCTGTCCTGGATGGATCGGCTGATTGAATGGACTAAGGTCAAGCTGGAAACAGAAGAGCCATTTATTCTGGCCGGAGACTACAATGTCATTCTTGAACCGAAAGATTGCCACGACCCGGCCGTATGGGAGGGCGATGCGCTTTATCACGCCGAAAGCAAATCGCGCTACCGTCAACTGCTGAACCTCGGCATGGTTGATGCCATGCGATCGTCAACCGATGACGCTGGTATTTATACTTTCTGGGATTATCAGGCCGGTGCCTGGAACAAAAATCACGGCATCCATATTGATCATTTATTGATGTCGCCGGAGGCGGCCCGGTTATTAACAGGCATTGAAGTCGACACCTATGTGCGCGATTGGGAAAAACCCTCAGATCATGTTCCTGTCTGGATAGATTATGCAGCGCGACTGATACCCGCCGGGTTGCCGGGACTCTGGTAATCTGATCGTTTCTGTGATATATTCTGTTTTATGAGAATATCACTGTCGACCATTACCCTGGGTTTTGTACTGGTATCCACACTTCCGATGCTTGCTGCCCCCACTTGTAAATGCCGTTTTCAAGGCGGTTATGTTGATGAGGGCTCAACAATATGCCTTAGAACGTCCAGTGGATCTTCATTGGCAAAATGCGTCAAGGTCTTAAACAATACTTCCTGGGAAATCTCGCAGAAACCCTGCCCGGTAGCTTCACGAATACCAACAATGGGCATTGGTGAAAATCAGACCCCATTTCCGGCTCACCCGGCCTTTGCTTTTATAGATTCAAAAAAATCCTAAAATTTCATATTGACGGTTTCAAAACAAAACCATCCGCTTGCCTTTATAGTATAAGTCAGGCTGCGTGTTCATTTGGCACCGAAACATACTTGTTATCGGCATAACAAACCCGGCTACGTCCAAGCTCTTTAGCCTGGTAGAGAGCAGTATCAGAAGCCCGCAACAATGCGTTTAAGGTCTTTCCATCGTGCGGCCACAGTGCAACACCAACACTGGCGCCAACATTTGCCTGGCCACCCAAAAACTCAATCGGTTTGCAAGCGGCTTCAACCATAGATTCAGCCAGCCATGACAACGTGTCCCGATCCAACCCGGCGTTAATCAAACAGGTGAATTCATCACCGCCCATACGCGCAACTATGCCGTTATCTGCAACCAGATTTACCAACCGGCCAGCGATGGTTTTTATCACCTCATCACCAGCTTGATGGCCAAATGTATCGTTAACAGCCTTGAACTGATCAAGGTCGATGCTCATAACGGCGAATTTTTCAGCCCCGTCACCCGACTGCGCCTCGATCGCCAATGTCACTTCGGCATCGAATTTCCCGCGATTCGGCAGGCCTGTCAGTACGTCATGCTGGGCTAAAAACCGATTGCTGGCTTCACTTTCTTCCAATTGGTGGATAACACCGCCAAAACGTTTTCCAACAAACCAAATTGCCAGACCTGCTATGGAAAACAAAATTAATAAAAGTGGTGCGCTGGCTTTAACAATCAGTGGAAATGGTAAATTGGGTTGCCAAGTAATATAGTACTCGGGTGCTCCTGCACCATTGGGCAACATCAATAAATTGGGGTTTTCCGGATTTTGAGAAATTGGAAAAATTCGCAATTCCTTTAGATTTGTGCGCTCGGAAAACTGTTCTAGCGATTCTTCTACAAACGGCTTGATGGTCAAAAGAACACGAACATCCTCTTCTGCAACCGGTGTATCAGCCTCGTCTGATATGATCGCCTGAGCGGTTACGATGCTCATCTCGCCATCAATTTTTCGAAATGCACTGACGGACAGCAATTTTGGAATGCGCCCAGTTATCGCAAAGACAAAATACCCGCCAGGTTGTTTTTTCCGATACTGCTTATATTGGGATACGGCCTGGCTAATCAGATCTGAATTATTATCAGCAAGATATTGGCGCCCGCCGGGATCAAGAATATTGTCTTGCAATATGTCGACTATTACCTTGTTTTTCGAAGTGACTACCAGGCTTGATCGAATGCCAAAATCATCCCACAACCAGTCAGCCATGTCTGACGATATGAAATTTGCATCGGGTTTTCCCCGCAAAGCAAGATAAGCCTGATCCCAGTAGGAAACCTGACTTTGATCTCGTTTGACAATTTCCACTTGCCGGTCAATTTCGATGGCTACAATGCGTTGCTCAGTAACCGACGCCACCCGGTCTGCTTCACGCGCAGCAAAGAACAACGAGATTATCACGCTGCCAATCAACATGACAAACACCACAAACGCCGCAAAGTACACGGATCGCCGCAATTTGCGCTGTCGCTGATTGTTATTGTTTAACCTGTCCATGCCGCCCCCCTCTAATGCGAGTACGGTAACAGGATAAATTGAATTTTCGGTTGAATGATCTGGTTAATTCATTGTTTTTGCATACATTGAAAATTGAACCACATTGCCAATAATTTTTTAATTGCGGTCTCTGAACCTGTTGGTAATCGGGTAGCGACGCTCGCGACCAAAAGCTTTGCGGGTAATTTTTACGCCCGGCGCTGCCTGCCGACGCTTGTATTCAGCAATATAGAGCAAATGCTCAATGCGTTGCACCAGCGATTTTTCATGGCCCCGCGCAACAATTTCATCAATCGACAGTTCTTTTTCAACAAGGCTTTCAAGAATATCATCAAGAGCTGGATAGGGTGGCAAAGAATCCTGATCAAGCTGCCCTTCCCGCAATTCTGCTGTTGGTGCCTTGTCGATAATATTTTGCGGTATCACCTCGCCCGACGGCCCCAAAGAACCCGGCGGTACGCAGGTGTTACGCCATGCGGAAAGCTCATAGACCTGCATTTTATAAAGGTCTTTGATCGGGTTGAACCCGCCATTCATATCGCCATAGATTGTCGCGTAGCCGACCGACATCTCGGATTTGTTGCCGGTGGTTACCAGCATCGAACCAAATTTATTGGAGATAGCCATAAGGATGACACCGCGGGCGCGGCTTTGCAGGTTTTCTTCTGTTATACCGTTGTCGGTTCCTTCAAACAGCTTTGATAGGGTGTTTTGGAACCCCTCAACCGGTTCGACAATTGGCACGATTTCATAACGAACCCCCAACGCCTTTGCACAATCTTCAGCATCCTTGAGGCTTTCACCGGAAGTATAATGATAAGGCATCATCACACAGCGCACCCGCTCCTCTCCCAAAGCATCAACACACATGGCTGCACAAATTGCTGAATCAATGCCACCAGACAGGCCCAGAACAACATTTTCAAACCCGTTTTTATTGACATAATCACGCAAGCCCAAAACACATGCTCGCCAGTCAGCCTCGCGAGTATCCGGTACCGGGCTCATTGGCCCCCTGTCACAAGACCAGCCATTTACACCGCGTCGCCATGTGGAAACCGACACGGTTTCTTCAAACTGTGATAGTTGCATGGCCAGTTGATGGTCGGCATTGATGGCAAATGATGCACCATCGAATACCAGTTCATCCTGACCGCATACCTGATTGATATACAGGATTGGCAAGCCGGATTCGATAATCTGTTTAATTACTACCTGATGACGGATATCGACTTTATCGCGATAATAGGGCGAACCATTGGGAACAATGAGTATTTCCGCGCCACTTTCAGCCAGGGTTTCACTTACCCCCAGATCTCCCCATATATCTTCGCAAATGGGAACCCCGAGATAAATACCGCGATAATTGACCGGGCCACCAAGTGGCCCGGCATCAAATACCCTCTTTTCATCAAACACCCCATAATTGGGCAAATCCGCTTTGAACCGCAGGTCGGTAACTTTTCCCTCATCAAGAATGGCGACAGCATTGAACAATCCCTGTATCGGCCCAACAGTTTCACCCCATGGAACGCCAATGATTACACCTGGTCCACCCTTGGCGGTATCTCTTGCCAGTTCTTCAACGGCCCCCCGGCAATCTTCAATAAACGCCGGTTTCAGCACAAGATCTTCTGGCGGATACCCAGAAATGAACAATTCAGGAAATACAACCAGATCAGCACCGTGGCGTTCAGCATCGGCTCGGGCTTCTCGGGCTTTGGCAAGGTTGCCCGCAATATCACCAACCGTCGGGTTGAGTTGGGCTGTGGCAATTCGAATAATGTCGGGAGCTGTGTTCATGGAATTCCTGTACCGTGCACAATCAATCAGGGCAATATCAATTATGGCGAAGATCGTTGACTAATTGTGTTGGAACAATTGAATTGCGATCAAAAAATTGTCGATGGATACAATCGGGGCTTCCACATTTGTGGAATATCGCATAAGCAATGCGCATCAATTCTGATGGGTTGCTCATATCGGTTCTAGAACTGATATTGATCCCGCCCAAATGCCCCCTTGGCGAAATTGGTATACGCAGCAGACTTAAAATCTGTAGGTCGAAAGACCGTGCCGGTTCAAGTCCGGCAGGGGGCACCATTATATCCCTCAGGCTAACGCGATGCTGTATTCCAGCATGCAATCTTGAAACTATACCAACAATTTGGACTTGCTACTCCGATCCTGTGCAAATTTAATTGTCGTCGTAAACAATTGGATCATTGATCCCTAAATCGGCAGCATCATTGTAAACATGGCCGGGGTCTTCGCCCGCCGGATAGGCAGAAATGCTTTGCTCATAGTGAAAAAATGGTGGGTCCGGATCGTATTTCTCACGGATGGCAAGGAGAACACGAAAATTCTCGCCCCAATAATTCCACCGATAATCTTCAAGCGTACGACGTGGGTAATTCTGGTAGACGTGGCCGTTTACAAACGGTGATACAACTTCCATATAGCCGTTCAGCCAGTCTTTTGCAGCCTTTTCCTCAGCAGGTGTTTGCCAGAACACGTCGACAAAGAAGTCCATATCCACATCACGATGGATAAATGCCATTTCTCTTGGATCAGGCCGGTTAATCGCTCCGCCGTAAGGTTCGATAACAACCGTATGAAACGGCGGATGCTCGGTATCAGTGTAATAGTCAACGACAGTCTGCCAGTCAGCCATTGACATCGGCTTTGAAATATAGCCCGCCTGTTTGTCTTCTTTGGTTCCCTGATCCGGTACATTGGGAATTGGGAATGGGTTATTGTCGAGATAGGAATCCATATCGTAATAGGGAGCGATGTGATCCACCACGAGACTTGCAGAACCGATTGCCAACAGGCTTTTGAGAGAAGCAAGTCCCTCGGACCGGGCACCAGAATACATCCCTTGAAGCGCGAAAATCTGACGCCCTTTGTGGGTTGCAAGATTGCCCATGTAACACAATTCATCTGGCGCGCCGGATTTCATGTAGTTGCTCTGTAATTCGAGCATCACTTCAGCGGCATCGGAGATATCCCATAATATGCAGAACCCCCACAGTTGCCACAAATCATGTAATTGATAGGTGATATCGAGCAAAATTCCGAAATTGCCACCAGTCCCGCCACGCACAGCCCAAAACAGGTCACGATTAACCAGATTGTTGGCAATCACGGTTTTTCCATCGCGCAACATCATCGTTATGCTGATGACATTGTCGATGTTCATGCCATATTTGCGCGAGGTATATCCAAAGCCGCCACCCTGCATGAAACCAGCCACACATACGTCTTGACATGCGCCACCAGGCACATGAAGTTTGGCCATATTGAGGTGATTGTTCAGCGTGCCAAAATTGGTTCCTGCACCAACCACTGCGGTTTTATCAGCCTTGTTGATATGGACATATCGAAGCCCGCTTGTGTCGATAACCATGCCGTCATTAACGGAATAGCCAGCTGTACTGTGTCCACCTGACCGCAAAGCAACCCACAGATTGTTGGTATTTGCCGCATACAGACAGAATTTCACATCTGCCGGAACTTCGCAGTAAACAATCATTTTTGGATAGGCTTGAAATGCCGGGTTCGATTCCTGACGATCTTTGTTGTAATCTGGATCGCTTGGTAAAACGACCCGGCCCAGAAGCGCAAGATTAAGCTCACAAAGTTCATCAATTGTCATATTTCCCAGATCAAGTTTCTCGGCATTCTTGCGCCAGGCTTCGTTTTGCGCCAATTTTTCCCATTGGCGTTTGCTTCTCTTAATCGACATTATAAATTCCCCCCACACTTTTCAGTATTGATTAATTTTGATCAGGACCCTGTCGGTTTGGCATCTAATCGGCTTAACATTTCAGTATCATTTTGGTTTTCAAACCAACCCCGAATGGAAATTAAGTCATTCTCCTCGTCAGGTGATTGCTCGCCCGAGGCAAAAAAATTATTACGGTCAATTGCAACATTGAGTTCAGCCAAACGGTGTGCTTTGGCGCGTGAAAACTCACGCGCAAATTCGAACGCCTTGACCACTTCTGAGCTCGGTTTACCGGCATCTGCCAGGAGCACTGCCCTCATTCGGTGCAGTTCCGGCTCGAACCAGCGTTCGCCTTGCGCATCAAGTGCCTTGAACGCGTTGTCGAGAGCGTCAATTCCCTCATCCGTTTTTCCCAGGCGGTGATAACCATCAGCCAAAAGACCATGCGCGAGCGGCAAAAATCGTCCGATATGTAGATCATTCAACCCCTCAAGTGCGGCCTTGATTTGGGCAATATGTATCGCGGAAGGTTCAAGTTGACAGCTGGTCGCGGCTTGCAACAATTGCCCCAGTGCCGACCACATCGGAAATCCACTGGCCTTGGAAACGTCAATAACACTGTTGGCGCTCTCAAGCGCCCGTGCCGGATTGCTGCGCAGCATGTGAATTAGGGAAATCCAGAAGTGGGCCGCACAAATATGGAAGGGGTGATTTTGCTCATTCGCCACTTGCAGCGCCCGTTCAGCTCCCTCATAGGCATTCACACCAAAACCCATCAGGCAGTCACACATAGCCATTGTTGACAGACAGGCAACCTCCGGATCCTGACCAATGAGGAATACTGAATTCTGCGAACGAATTTCGGGATTTTCGATCATGATCCGGTAGCCTGTTTGGGCAAATTTGTAGGCATCCTCCAGTTCACAAGCCTGAAACAAGGTGATCGCCATCGACATTTCAGCAGCAACACTCATTGCCGGTGAATTGGCACCCCTGGCAATATCCAAAAGCTGTAATCCGGCTTCACGGGCAGTACCAAGATCGGCATTGATGAGATAATACCGCCATAGTCCGAAGAGCACTGGAAAGGATTGTTCATTCAACACACCTTCCCTGCATTGCTCCCATGCGGCGCTATAGGCTTCTTTCACTTCAGGCGCACCCTGCCCTTTTGCCATTAAGTATGCTGCTCCAAGGTGGGTCCATGCATGCACTCTGGTAACCTTCAGCTCATCCGTTTGGGGTAATTCCTCAGAAGCCGACAAGGCTTGTTTTAAATGCTCCACTGCCTCAAAAGGAGCCGCTGCACGCAGCGATTTTTCACCCGCTTGCATCCAGTACTGAATAGCCTCTTGCGGCGCGTCCCCCTCGCTGTAGTGGTAGGCGATTGTCTCGGGTTGAGAAGACAAAAGACCTGGAAAATTTGCAACAAAGGATTGCGCAACCATCAAATGTACCGCCTGCCGACGTGATTTTAGCAAACTTTCATAGGCCGCATCCCGCAGCAATGCATGGCGAAAGGTATAAACTGGTCCACCGCCACTGTTATGCATGAATGCAAGGCGCTTTGTGATCAGTTCCGCTAATGCCGCTTCCAGCAATTCCCCGGAAATCGGGGCGATGTGCTTTAGAACCTCCAGCGAAAATGTTCTTCCGATAACTGCGCCGATCTGAGCTATTTCCTTGGCTGTATCGAGCCTGTCGAGCCGCGCCATGAGTGAATCTTGCAGGGATGTCGGGATGGCCAGTGTCGGAATACCCGCCCCCTCCTCTCCGGTATCATCTCCTATTGAGATATGACCGGATTCAACAATGGCCCGTGTCATCTCTTCGACAAATAATGGAATGCCATCAGTTCGGGTGAGAATTTCCTTCACCAGCGCATCGGACAGCGCATAACTTGTCGCCACTTCCTGAACTACAAGTGCCGCCTCACTATGCTGCAATCGGGTCAAGTTAACAGCAGTTACATTGATGTCACTGACAATTTCCGGCGGTGAGAATTCAGGTCTGAAGTTTATCAGCAATAAAATTCGATGGTCATTCAGACATTGTATCAGCAGATCAACAAATTCAAGCGTAGACGGGTCAAGCCAGTGCGCATCCTCAACCACGATCAATAATGGCCCGGATTGTGACCGAAATACCAGACTGCCGACCAGTGCGGCTATAATTTCCCGCTTCAATTCGCTCGCATCCAGTTCATCAATTTCCGGATACGCACCCACATCAACAGAAAGAAGGCGGGCAAACAATTGAGCTGTTCTTTCGCCTTCACACCCCGGAATTTGACTGATCTTTTCCAGACGAACCTCCGGGCTATCCAGTTGCTGAAAATTTGCTTCGCGTTTAAGCTGCTGAATGACCGGAAGAAACGGTGTCGCCTGATGGTGAGAAGAACCAAAATAACGAAGAGAATTTCCCCCCTTCTCCTCAACAAGCTCGATAAGCGATTCGGTCAAATGTGATTTACCAATTCCCGCTTCGCCGGAAATATAGGCAACCTGTGCAACACCTCCCAATGCCAGTGTCCAGCATGAGTTTAACGTCTCAAGTTCCTGTTCGCGCCCAACCAAACGCAGCGGATTGCTGCCATGTCGAGCGCGAAAGCGATTTCGAATATTCGTTTCATGCAACGCCTGGGATACTGCAACCCTCTTTGAAATCCCCTTTAGTTCATAGGTACCCAGATCCTTGAATTCGAACAAACCCTTGACCAAACTTCGCGTCGAAGGTGACACCAGTACCGTATTTGGTTTTGCCAGTGCTTCCAGTCGCGCAGCCAGATTTGGCGTATCACCGACCACACCGCGTTCAGTTGCCTCCTCTGTTCCAATCAACTCACCAACAACGACCAATCCCGTTGCAATGCCGATCCGCACCGACAAGTTGCCAATGCCGGGCGCGGTCATCGAGGATACCGCCGCAACGAGTGCAAGAGCAGCGACCACAGAGCGCTCAGCATCGTCCTCATTCGCCTGCGGATAACCAAAATAAACCAAAATGCCATCACCCATGAATTTTGCCACGTGGCCATTATTGGCATTAACAACTTCAACTGCCTTTCGGTGGTAATCGCCAATAACCCGGCTCATATCCTCAGGATCGAGAGTTTGGGACATGGCGGTTGAACCCACCAGATCACAAAACATTATGGTCAACTGGCGACGTTCGGCCTCAACGCTCTGGCGATTGGCCGGATGATCTTTGGTATGTTCATCATTCTGCGAATGAACAACACTGGACGGGCTCGACAAATCAGCAATAG
>JALTNS010000018.1:0-14995 GCA_027000565.1 Rhizobiaceae bacterium
CTGAATGAGTGACAGTGAAAAAAGGGTGGCCCGAATGAAACACTTGTTGTCGCATATCGGATGATAAATTCGACAAACGGTTGGTTGAGTGCGCGGATCAGCTTTTGGAAGTTTGGCCCAAATATCAATTCATCATCGGGTTTTCGTGATGGCAAAAATTTCACCCTTTTCACTCCCGGGGCAATTTTACCGGGGCAATCTCCACACCCATTCAACACTTTCAGACGGCGCAAATGAACCCGACGTGGTGGTTGATGCCTATCGGCATGCGGGATATGATTTTGTCATGTTGTCGGAACATTTTATGGCCCAGTTTGACTGGCCGGTTGCCGATACCAGACCGCTGCGCAGCAAGGATTTCACAACCCTGATCGGGGTCGAACTTCATGCGCCAAGCACCAGCGTCTGTGAATTGTGGCACATTGTTGCCGCCGGTCTGCCGCTTGATTTCGCCCCCTGCGGCGACAATGAAACCGGGCCGGAACTGGCAAGACGGGCAGCGGATGCCGGGGCGTTTATCGGTATTGCCCATCCATCGTGGTCGCAATTGACGATTGAGGACGGCCACACGATTGATGTGGCCCACGCCGTTGAAATCTACAACCACGGTTGCGAGGTCGAAACCGCCCGCGGCGACGGGTTTTATCTGCTCGACCAGATGTTGAATGGTGGTAAAAGGCTCACAGGTTTTGCCACCGATGACGCGCATTTCAAGGACCACGACCGCGATGCCTTTGGCGGCTGGGTGCAGGTAAAATCGGAAAATCTGGAACCTGAGGCATTGCTTGCGGCGCTGAAAGCCGGGCATTATTACGCCAGTCAGGGACCGCAAATCCATGCGATTTCAATAGAAGATAATATCATGTCGGTTGAGTGTTCCCCGGTTGATTCAATTTGCGTTGTCGGCGGCACGTCGCGCTCGGTTGTTGCATCCGGTCGCTCGATGGCCTCGGCAAGACTGGATTTAAACATGCTCCACAAGGGGCTTTATGTGCCTGAACCAAGCCCGTGGTTGCGGGTCACGGTGATGGACGCTTTGGGAAAATGCGCCTGGTCCAATCCGATCTGGCTGGATGAATGTCCGGCATAATCATCACCGGCGGCAATATTATTGGCAGGCAGGGCCAATCGTGATATGCTGCTCATATTATCGTGGGGCCTGCGGAATCTGACTATCAGAGGAGTGTCCCATGGAAGATCATCTTGAAGCCTTGATGGCAAATCCGCAGCAGGTGCTGCGGCAAATGCAAAGAACATTTCACGGGCAAAATTGCCCGGCGGTCGCAGCCGCGGTGCACCGGTATCTGCAAACCGGTGAGAGCCGCCAGGCTGCTGACAATCTCGGGGGCGGGTTTATTTGCACAAATCCGCTCTATACGAGAAATGAATTTGCAGGTTACGTATCAACAATCAGTAGCGGTGCTGTGGGTAATTGCGCCGTTATAGGCACCCATGACGGCAGGCCATCCCATTACTTCAACATGGTCAAACTGGATGCGGGCGTTTATTTTGTCGATGCCTTTACCTCAAGTCCGATTTTTTCCCAGCAGGAAAGTGGTTTGGTCAGTGGATATGGCCGGTTCGAGTTTTTTCGAGACTTCTCTTGCCATCGCTCCACATAGAGCCGGCCATCTTTTGATAAAATTGCTCTCGTTTTAGCTCGCTCCCGGCGGTTCGTATTGCGAACGGGTCACCGGACACCCGGAATTGGCATAAAACAGATTATTCGTCGCGCCACTCGGCCTTGCGATCCTCCAGGAAAGCCCCAATGCCCTCTTCAGCATCTTTGGCCAGCATGTTTTCAGTCATAATTCCGGCGGTATATTCATAGGCTTCGGCCAGCCCCATTTCGGCCTGTTTGTAAAATGCCTGCTTGCCGATCTTCAAGGTGTAAGAGGATTTTTTGGCGATATTTTCGGCATATTTCATTGTCACCTGGGTGAGATAATTTTTCGGCACCACCCGGTTCACCAATCCGGTTTCACGGGCCGCAGATGCATCCACCGCCTCGCCGGTCAACAGCATTTCCATCGCATGTTTTTTACGGATTGTGCGCGACAAGGCGACCATCGGGGTTGAGCAAAACAGACCGATATGCACACCCGGCGTGCAAAACGACGCCTCGTCGCTGGCAATTGCCAGATCGCACGATGCGACCAGTTGGCAACCGGCCGCCGTTGCCAGACCATTAACCTCGGCAATCACCGGTTTTGAATGGTTGACAATCGCCTGCATAACGCTGGCGCATCGTTGCATGATCTGGTCAAAATAGCTGCGCCCCCTGTCGTCGTCGCTGCGGTGGGCGGTCATCTCTTTCATGTCATGCCCGGCTGAGAACAAGTGCCCGTCGGCAGCAATAACAATGACCCGCACATCCTTGTTGGTTTCGGCTGCGGTCAGGGCGGATTGCAGCGCGTCAAGCACGGCTTCCGACAAGGTATTGGCCGGCGGGTTGGATATGGTCAAACGCAGAACACCGCTGTCAGCCAGAGTTTGTTTCAAAGGGTTGGTGGCGGTGGCCTGTTTCAGATCGGCGGACATGGGATGCTCCAAATTTTTCATGGCGCTTTCCTATCAGATCATATGCCGACAACAAAGCAGATTGTTCGGGTTGGGTGCTATGGCATGCGCCGATAAAACCGGGTATTAATTGCTTCCGCCCCTTTGTACGGAGAGACCCATTGAGCACCCCCCTGACCCCGGTTATGACAATCGATGAAGTCAATTCCTTCATTGACGAAAACTTCCCGCAGATCAACGATGGCGGGCGTTGCTATTTTTTTGATAACGTTGAGCCGGGCGTGGCAATTGTGCGGCTGGAACCCGATGACCGGCATTTACGACCGGGCGAAACAATTTCCGGGCCAACGCTTTTTGCACTGGCCGATTTTGCAGCCTATGTGGTGATTTTGGCCCATATCGGCCCGGTTGCACTGGCGGTGACCACTTCGCTCAATATCAATTTTTTGCGCAAGCCAACCCTTGGCCCGCTTGAATGCCGCTGCCGGATCATGAAACTGGGCAAGCGATTGTGTGTGGTCGAGGCTGACATTCACCCGGCAGGCGGTGGCGACAGTGTGGCCCACGCCACCGCGACCTATTCGATTCCACCGAGATAAAATTCGTCAAACAGTATTGACGGCACCCGATTCGACATGTCGCAGCTCTGGTGAAATTGTTCCTGATACTGGCGTATGTGTACTGGATTGGGTTCGGTGGGCTTTTGCTGCCTGCCGTGTTTTATTCGCCATTCGAACAAGTTTCTGCGAAACAACACGGTTACGCCCCTCATTCTTGGCTTCATATAGGCACATATCCGCAATCTTCATCGTTTGCTCCAGCTTTGAATCTGGTTCAAGCAAAGCTGCACCAATGCTGATTGTTGTCTGCAGTTGAACACCATCAAGACTTATCGGGTATTCTCTGACATTCTCACAGATATTCCACGCCATTTGGACACCATCCTCTAAATCATATCCTTCGAGAAACACCCCGAACTCCTCTCCCCCCAAGCGGCCAACCATATGATTACCCCCACAACTACGTGTCAGGCTTTGAGCTATTTTATTGAGGACCATATCCCCCACATGATGGCCGTAATTATCATTGACTGACTTGAAGTGATCGACATCAGCCATCAGGAATATTCCGGTTTTTTGTTGGGTGTTTTGCAGGGAAGCTATGAAAAATGTTCTGGTCAACACCCCGGTAAGAGGGTCAATTTTGACAACTGCATCCAGTTTTTTCAACGACAGCCCCAAAATACGCAACATATTGAGCAGTCCAAGCCCAATTGGTGGAACGATAAACAGCGGGATCAGGATACCTATCCACAGAAGTCCGGCATTAACAGGTGTCAGTTCTCCAAAAGTAGAAAAGGAAACAAACAATATAGTGGCTGCGGGGATCAGCATCGTAAAAATGGTAAAAAAGAAAGTCAGGCGGATCACATCCTGAAAGTTTCTGACCTTGAACCAGTTTTTTATGTTTCTCGACAAAGGCATTGGTTTCGATAAAGACATTGGTTCGCCCCCCTTAACCTGGAATCATGCCACCGGTATTGCGCCAGGGCAGTACGGCTGGACACAACACCGATACAAAACCCTATCCGGTTTCTGTTAAGAACAGATATTACCATCTGACTAAATTGCTATCAGCTTGTTCGGGATTGATTAACGATTGAAGGCTGTAAATATCCGCCGACAACTCCGTCCGTGGACACGCAGAATGTCGGCAACACAATTTCACCAAGAAAATTGCGGTATTATATTACCGTATTTATAAGCTTTTGTTTTTATTACCATTATCCGCAGATAAGAAAAACAAACAGCTTGACAGGGCATAACACTCCTATTAAACACCCTTGCAACAGGCCTCGTTATTCACGGGGCCTTCGTTTGTAATTGACAGTCAATCCAACTGATCAGGGCAAACTATTCTTTCGAAGTTCACCGGGCATCGGCCCAATAACCTTAAGGGCATGAAGCCCAGGGACAAACAGATGAAAACATTTTCGCAAAAACCGGCGGATGTGGAAAAGCAATGGATACTGATCGACGCTGAAGGCGTTGTTCCAGGTCGCCTTGCCTCCCTCGTCGCCAACCGACTTCGCGGCAAGCACAAACCAACATTCACCCCCCATGTGGACGATGGTGACAATGTCATTATCATCAATGCCGGCAAGGTTGCTTTTTCGGGCAAAAAATTTACCGACAAGAAGTATTACTGGCACACCGGCTATCCTGGCGGCATTAAAGAGCGCACTGCACGCGCCATCCTTGAGGGACGTTTTCCGGAGCGGGTGATGCAAAAAGCTGTTGAGCGGATGATGCCGGGCGGACCGCTTTCTCGCCGTCAGATGAAGAACCTCTATGTTTATGCGGGTTCCGAGCACAAGCACGAAGCACAAAAGCCTGAAACGCTTGATTTTGCCGCAATGAATTCGAAAAACAAAAGGAGCGCCTGAATATGGCCGAGATCAATTCTCTTGAAGAGCTTGGCGCCGCTGTAAAAAGTGCGGGCGCTGAGGCTGTTGTTGCGGAAAATACCGCGGCAGAAACTGTCGAGACCGCTATTGAAAGCACTGCGCCCGTTTATGAGCGTAAGGTTGACGAGCTTGGCCGTTCCTATGCAACGGGCAAACGTAAAGACGCGGTTGCCCGTGTATGGATTAAGCCCGGCACCGGCAAAATCACGATCAACAAACGCGAGTTTGAAAGCTATTTTGCCCGCCCGGTTTTGCAGATGGTGTTGAAGCAGCCACTGGTTGCCGCTGACCGCATGGGGCAGTTTGATGTGATTGCGACCGTTGCAGGTGGTGGCCTTTCCGGCCAGGCTGGTGCGGTGCGTCACGGTATTTCCAAGGCGCTGACCCATTATGAACCTGAACTGCGTCCGGTTTTGAAAAAAGGCGGCTTTCTTACCCGCGATTCGCGTGTTGTTGAACGTAAAAAATACGGTCGTGCAAAAGCCCGCCGTTCGTTCCAGTTCTCAAAGCGTTAAGCTCACCTCATATCTTTTCGAAAGGGCGGGCTTGCGGGTCCGCCTTTTTTCGTTTCTCATGGGCACAACAATGTTTGGAATGGGTATATGAGCGATTATCTACCTTCAGAAAATGCCTTCATGGCCGAAAACCTCAAAGGCGGCGTCTATGAAACGACCTATGCCGGGGCGCTTTCGTTCATGCGGCGCAAATATTCCCGCGACCTTAATAATGTCGATGCGGTGATCTGGGGCATTCCGTTTGATACAGCTACGTCCAATCGGCCCGGCACCCGCTTTGGCCCGCGTGGTGTACGGGCGGCATCCAGCATTCTGTGCAACGATCCGCAATATCCCTTTGGAATCGACATATTTGAAAACCTTGCGGTGGTCGATTATGGCGATTGTTTTTTCAACTACGGCCATCAACAGAAAGTGCCGCAACTGATTGAGCAACAGGCTTCGGACATTCTCAATGCACCGAGCAATCCCTATCTGCTGTCAATCGGTGGTGATCACTTCGTTACCTATCCGCTGTTGAAAGCCCATGTGGCCAAACACGGTCCGCTGGCGCTGGTGCAGTTTGATGCCCATCAGGACACCTGGGACGATGATAACGAGCGCATAGACCACGGCACGATGATTACGCGGGCTGTCAAGGACGGGCTGATTGATGTGGAACATTCAATCCAGATCGGCATCAGGACCATTGCAACAGACGACTATGGCATTGAAATCCTGCATGCGCTGGATGTGGAGGATATGAGCGCCAATGATGTGGCGACGCGCATTATTGAACGCACCCATGGCAAAAAAACCTACGTGACATTCGATATTGATTGCCTTGACCCGGCCTTTGCACCGGGCACCGGCACACCGGTTTCAGGCGGCCTGTCATCGGCCAAGGCGCTGAACATAATAAACCGGCTTGGCGATCTTGATATCGTTGGCTCCGATGTGGTCGAAGTTTCCCCCGCCTATGATCATGGCGAAATCACATCAATTGCGGGCTCCACTGTCGCCATGTATATGATGGGATTGCTTGCCCGACGAAGTTGATATTCGAAATCAAGTTGTTGTTACGCTGAATCTCTCATTTAGTGTAAGTGTTTGTAATCATTATACAAGAGTATTATCATGTCCAAGATTTTCAATGTCGGCGTTCTGGGTGCCTCCGGTTATACCGGGTCAGATCTGGTACGGCTGGCGATCCGGCACCCGAATATCGAACTCACCACCCTGACCGCAAATTCCCATGCGGGCAAACCGATGCGAGAAGTATTTCCGCATCTTTCGCAGGTTCCCCTGCCCGATCTCATCACCATTGAGGAGGCCGACTGGAACGCTGTCGATGTGGTATTTTGCGGGCTGCCGCATGGCACCACCCAGGCGATAACATCGAAGATTTTTGCAGAATATCCGAATGTGAAAATCATTGATATGTCGGCCGATTTTCGCCTGCGCAATCCTGATGACTATAAAGAATGGTATGGGCTGGATCATTGTGCCACCGAAATCCAAAAGGAAGCGGCCTATGGCCTGAGCGAACATAACCGCGACGCCATCAAGGACGCACGGCTGATCGCTTGTCCGGGCTGTTATCCGACCGCTGTATTAATGGCTTTGTTGCCACTTGCCTCCGCTGCCCAAATTGATGTTGGCGATCTGGTGATTGATGCCAAGTCAGGTGTGTCCGGCGCCGGGCGCGGGTTGAAGGAAAACACCCTGTTTTGTGAAGCGGGCGAAGGGCTTTCTCCCTATGCGGTTGGCAAGCACCGCCACATGGCAGAAATCGAACAAGAAATCGGCAAGGCATCCGGCAAACAAATTCGGACCAATTTTACTCCGCATCTGATCCCGATGAGCCGCGGTGAAATGGTCACCTGCTATGTCAGGCTGGCAAACGGGGCGAGCACCGATGACCTGCGCCAGACATTGATTGAACGCTATGATGAGGAACCGTTTGTTCAGGTGGTGGACGAAGGCGTGCTGCCGGCAACCCAGCAGGTGCGCGGCTCCAATTACGTCAAGATCGCGGTGATCGAAGACCGCATCGCAGGCCGCGCCATTGTCGTTGCGGTGATAGACAATCTGGTCAAGGGCTCGGCCGGTCAGGCCTTGCAGAACTTCAACATCACCTTCGGGCTTGAAGAAACCACCGGACTAACGCAAATGCCAATGTTCCCGTGAGGGAGGTATGCCATGACAGATTGGGAGAGATCACCGCCCGAAAGCGGAAGCTTTCCTGATCTCCACCGCCGGTGGATATGGCCCCTTAAGCCCGCGCCAGTGGGCAACGGCAAAGCCTAGCACCACCATCGCGCCAAACTGGTGCATCAGGGCAATGTTAATCGGCACCTGATTGAGCAGGGTAACAATACCGATTGCGGCTTGCGCAATGACCAGCAAAAACAACACAACCGCCCGCGCCTTGTGCGGCAAGCCGGTTTCACTGCCGAGGCTGGAATAGAGATGCCAAGCGGCAAATGCCAGAACGACATAGGCACCGCCGCGATGGACAAATTGCACGGTCTTGATGTTTTCAAACAGGTTTATCCATAAGGGCTTCATAATCCACAAATCACCGGGAACCCATGCGCCGTCCATTTTTGGCCAGGTGTTGAATGCCAGTCCGGCATCCAGACCAGCCACAAGGCCACCCAGAAACACCTGCCACAACACCAGCAATGTTAACAGGGCCGCCTGAAATCGCAGGGTTGAAGGGCCTGCCGTTGTGCTGTGCGGGGCGAGACCACGGCCCACCCAAAGGCCAAACATCAATATCAGCGATGCCAGTGTGAGATGGGTAGCCAGCCGGTACTGGCTGACGTCAACCCGTTCAACCAACCCGGATTTGACCATCCACCAGCCGATTGCGCCCTGCAATCCACCCAGTACAAAAAGCAAAACCAGACGCGGTTTGAGCCAGCCTTCCAGCCTGCCTGTCGCCCAGAAAAACACCATCGGCACGAAAAACGCCAGTCCTACAAATCGGCCAAGAAAGCGGTGCGCCCATTCCCACCAGTAAATCGCCTTGAAACCGGCAAGGTCCATGTCATTGTTGATCTGCTGAAATTCGGGGATCAGCTTGTATTTGTTAAACGCATCCTGCCAGTCCTGATCATTCAGCGGAGGAATTGCGCCAAGCAGCGGTTGCCATTCGGTAATCGACAGGCCGGAATCGGTCAGTCTTGTGGCGCCACCGACCACCACCATGGCAGTCACCAGCACGCAGATCGAATAAAGCCACCAGCGCACCAGCGCCCGATTGGCTTCGGCTTTTGAGCGCAGTGCAACAGTTTGATCAAGCGACAAGGGAGCATTCATCGGACAAATTCCACATCGGCGAAAACCCATCAATATCATATTTCGCAACAATATAACCGCCATGATCGCTGAAAATACGCGACATGCGGTCGCGATTGTTTGTGACGGTGATTGTATCAATTGGCCAAAATATTTGTTATGCAGCGCTGAAATCACCATCCGGCAGGTTATTCATGAATTTCCGATTGAAAAAACTGATAGGGTCGCTGTCGATCCTGATTTTGGCAATTTTATACGCGCTGATTGCAACCACAATTGCAACCGCCAAACTGGGTGAATCCAGCACTGTTGTTCACCTGATCTATTTTGCCGTTACCGGCATTTTGTGGATTGTTCCGGCGATGTTCATCATCAAATGGATGTCGAAAGATACCAGCGCTAACCGACGTTGATCCGCCGCAGCCGATTGGCCAGCAGGGCCGGAACACCCGAAAGCAGGGTTTTGGTGTAGCGAGTGCGCTGAAAGCGGCCATTTAATGAAATGCGCGGTAGCGCGGCCAGATGGGTTTTGTGTTTCAGATGTACAGCGCCGGGCCTTGTGGTAACCGCACTGGCAAAACCCAGTTCCTTGATCATGTCAAATTCGCGCTGGCCAACTGCCGGCGGGTTGCCATAGGGATAGGCAAAATGTTTGGGCCGCGCACCCAGTTCAGCCTCCAGCACCCGGGCGCCCTGCTCTATTTCGTTGCGGGCATCTTTAGCGCTCAGGCGAGCAAGCGCATAGTGATGGATGGTATGGGCGCCAATGGTACACAGGGGATCCTGCGCCAATTTGCGAACTTCACTCCAGGTCATCATTTCGCGCTTTCGGAGCGCATCAATATCAATATTGTAGAGAGCTGCAAGCTCCTTGACCCAGCGCCGCTGCTCAAACTCGTCAACCTCCGTGGACAGGTATTCGAGCAGCGTGGCAAATGAACGGTTTTTGGCATCAATGGTGGAGCAATCAAGTTCTTCGACGCGGCCCGCCAGCTTGACCATCAAGCCTTGCTGCTGGAGGATCAGTTGTTCGAGGATGTCCCACCACAGATCGGCAGTTCCCTCAATCAGCCCAGTTGCGACAAATACTGTATATGGTGCATCATATTTGCGTAGTATGGGGGCTGCAATCTCGGCATTGTCGCGGTAGCCGTCGTCAAATGTTATCACCACAAAGCGCCTGCCCGATTGACCGGTGTTGACCCGGTTTACCGCTTCATCAAGCGAAACAATGTCGATATTTCGGGCACGAAGGGATGCCAGCGTTTTATCCAGAAAACCCGGCGTGATGGTTAAATGGGCGTTGGGTGAAAATTTCCCCACATAGCCATCACGCACATGATGCAACATCAACACAGCCCCAAGGCCGCCGGTCAACGGAGCGGACAACAGGTGTAAACCACTGAAATAAATACCATTCAGAATTGTTTTGAAGGTGGATATCTTTAGAGACATATGCCGGTTCTTACCAGGGCGTAAACTTACCCGTTACAATTTTAAATCATCATAATCACCGTTCCTTTAGATTTGTTTGATAGATAAAGTTTTCTTGAGGGATGACGAAATAATGCAAGGCAACAATATTTTGCAACGCAAACAGCTGCTGGTTGACACACCGGCCCTTTCGCCTGCCCTGTCGGATATGCAAAACCGAAAGCACCAGAATGTGGCAACCGGAGCCGGACCGATTGCGATTTCAATTCACCGTAACATTCAGGAAATCGAACACATCTGGCGGGCGTTTGAGGAGTCGGGCATATGCTCGCTTTATCAGCGATATGACTGGTGCGCCAACTGGCTTAAATCAGCTGGACTGGCACAGGGCGGCAAGCCCTATATTGTGCTTGGCAAGGTCGATGACAAACCGGCTTTTCTTTTTCCGCTGGTGAAAATCAGCCAGGGACCCTTTCAAATCGCCAGCTGGATTGGCGGCACCCACAGCAATTTCAATATGGCGATCTATGAGCAGAAATTCATAAAGTCTGTGTGCCGCGATGAGATGCAGGCAATTTTCGAGCAAATTGTTTGTCAGGCCGCAGACATCGATGCATTTGAACTTTCCTGCCAGCCGGAATACTGGCGCGGCCATAAGAACCCGATGGGTTTTCTCAAACATCTGCCCTCGCCCGACCACGCCTATTCGCTTGCGCTCGCAGCAACCTTTGACGAAGTGCTGGCAGCCCATAACGGCAAAAAAAAGCGCAAAAAATACCGCTCGCAAATGCGGGCACTGGAACCGCTTGGCGGTCCTAAACTGATTGTTGCTGAAACACCGGACGAAATTGACCGCCTGCTGGATGCGGCCCTTGCGCAAATCAACCTCAGGCTTGAGCGGCTAGGTGTTGCCAATGTATTTGCCGAAGAAGGTGTTCGGGATTTTTTCTACGATCTGGCCATTTCTTCGATTGGAAATGACGAACCATCCCTGGTAATTTATGGTCTCGAAGTCGATGACAAGATACGGGCAACCTTTTCTGGCGGCGGCCATAATGGAAGGTTTTCCGGCTGTTTTACATCAATTGCGATGGATGAATTATCCCACACCAGCCCGGGCGACCTGCTGCTCTATCTGGTGATAGAGGACTGTATCAAACGCGGATACATCTCGTTTGATCTCGGTCGCGGATATGAACGGTACAAATCATCCTGGTGTGATGAGGTGGAGCCGATGTTTGAAAGTTTTATTCCGGTAAGCCGCAAAGCCCGGCTTCTGGGCGGTTATAATCGCATAAAGGTGGTGGGCAAACGCACGATCAAACAAAATCCGCGCCTTTGGAACCTTGCCAAGCAGGTGCGGGCAAAATTCGGTTAAGAGAATTTCAAATTTTGATAGTGGCAGTCAGGCGGCGACATTGCCCATGATCTGCCGTTCCTGTTCGGTTGGATGAATGGTCAACGGTTTGCGGAATCCGGCATGGACCAGCATATCAGCGGCCATGCGAACCGCCGGATTGTTTTCATCAATCGCGTTGATAACATTGATGGTGTTTGCCTTTGAAATTTTCGAAAGACCGGCCACATCCGCCGCACCACAATCGATGATCACATAATCATAGGTATCTTCCAGCGCATCAAAAACCATATACAACCGGTCACCGGCCTGCGCGGCAACTTCTGCACTGGCTGCTCCGGTTGGAATGATATGGGCGCGTGAAGAATTATCACTGTGAATCACATCGCTGAACGATGCCTCACCGGCGAGCAGGTCCTTGATACCCGGCAATGTGTGGGGGCCGATCATCGCAAGGCTTGAGGCCCCGGCCCCGGTCATATCAATAACGATAACACTGGCACCGCCGGCTGCGAGATACCGCGCCAGCAATACGGAACCTTCTGATCCCACCTCGCCTTCCGGCGACAGCAGGGCCACCCGCGCCTTGCCGAGCATACTGATGGACTTGGCAGCAATTGCAGCACCACTGTCTGTTTGACCTTGTGATACAGCTGAAGCCGGCTGGGTGTTGTCGACTGATGGGGCCTCGTCCTGTACTTCCATTGCATCAGCCACCGGCATCGGCATTGCTGCGGCCATGCGCTGGGGTCTGGCGGATGCCAGGGCAGACGCCAGAATGAACATCGCGCTGACCAGTATGGTGCCGACAAAAGCCGAAATCACGATTGGCAGAACTTTCGGAAAGAAACTTTCCGAAGGAATGGTTGCGCGTGAAATTATCCGTGCATCGGCTACGAGGAAGTTTTGACCCTGTTTTGAACTCGCCTCACGAAAACGCCGCAGATAGGTCTGCAACAATTCACGCTGCGCGGTTGCTTCACGCTCAAGTGCCCGCAATTCAACCTGATCCTCACCAACCCGTGCGGATTCGGCCTTGAGGTTGTTGAGATTGGCCAGCAGTGACTTTTCCCTTGAGCGGGCAACATTGGCATCATTTTTCAGACTGCTCAGGATTTTTTTAGCTTCACTGCGGATCTGCTGATCAAGATTTGCCAATTGTGATTTCAGCGCCTTGATGCGCGGATGGGCCGACAAAAGGGTCGCGGAAAGATCAGCGATCTGTGAACGCAGATTGACCTGCCTTTCGCGCAATCGCTGAATAAGCGGTGCCGACAACACATCAGAAATGGAATCAATAGAAGCACCGGAATTCAGCACACTTTTGATAGAAGCGACCTTGGCTTCCGCTTCTGCACGCTCGGAGCGCACCCGCGACAGTTCGGTCGACATTTCCGAAAGCTGCTGGGTCGCAAGAGACGCATTGTTGCGTCCCATCAACAAATCAGATGACGAACGGTAATCGGCAACCTTTGCCTCGGCCAGACGAACCTTATTGCGCAATTGATTGATTTGCGGCTCAAGCGCTGCCGCCTCGTCTATATTAATGCCCTGTTTGGCTTCACGCTGAAGGCGCAGATATTCATCGGCAATGGCGTTGGGAACAGATGCTGCCAGGGATTGATCCTTGGAAACAAACTCGATGGCTATCACCCGTGAACGGGAAATCTGGGACACCTTGAGGTTTTTATAAAACTGCTTGAGAACCCGTTCTTCCGGCGAAATATTAAGCGGATTGTTGATCAACCCGAACATCGCCAGGATGTCGCTGACACCGGACGGGGTCAGTGCGGTATCAAATTCCGGCATTTTGGCGAGGCCAAGCCGGTTGATGACTGCGCGGGCCACATCTCTTGAGGTGATAACCTGCACCTGACTGGCAATGCCTTCCTGATCGAGCAAGGCGCGGCTTTGTTCGCTATTGCCGCGATTGTCGCCGGCAAAATCGCGATTGCGGCTTTCTATCAGAATCTGGGTTTCGGACTTGTATTTTGGCGACAGCATTTGCAGGACAAAAAATGTCAGCACCGCTGCGATCAGCCCAAACAGCAGCAAACGTACACGCTTGCGCCAGAGCGCAGCAAATATTCCGCCAATATCAATGTCTATTTCGCGCTCAAGCTCGTCAGCCATACTCATCCGCACTTACTCCAATATTTGCCGGAATAATGGTCTGTTAAGGTAACCAATCCGTTAATGGTGCGGCCAGCCGGTGATATGCTGCGGCAGTTGTTAACAAGATGTTACGTCCGATTAATCTATTGTTAATTTTCGGCTTTATCTTCTTTCAACAATTTACGCGAAATTAACCATAATCGCTGCAATGTGGGACCAGTTGGCATCATTGGTGCCTTGTTGAGTTGCCCGCTTGGGCCGGTGTATTGGGATAGAGTTAAATGATGGATCGCAGGCAATTGTTCAAAGGTGCGATGGCGGTCGCGCTGACCACATCCCTTGCCGGTTGCGCCAGTTACAGGCCTGCCAACCCGGCATTTTATAAAATCCTCAATGCACCCTACGCTCTTGATTCCGGCGACCGCCTGCGGATCACCGTGTTTGAACAGGATGGCCTGACCAATACCTATCTGGTCGACAAGGCGGGCTATATCGCCTTCCCGCTGGTCGGGTCTGTCCCGGCGCGGGGTAAAACCTTAAAACAGCTGGAAGCAACCATCGCCGGTGAATTGACCCAGGGCTACATTCGAAACCCGGATGTTTCGGTTGAAGTTGATCGATATCGGCCTTTCTTTATTTTGGGTGAAGTCGGCACTTCGGGGCAATATACCTATGTTCCGGGCATGACCGCACAAAATGCCATTGCCATTGCCGGTGGATTTACCGCCCGCGCACTGCAAAGCAAGGTGGATGTCACCCGAAGCATCAATGGCAAGGTGATAACCGGCAGAATTCCGATTACCGCACCGATTATGCCTGGAGACACTATTTATGTCCGTGAGCGACTATTGTAATTTTTTAAGGTCAATTTCCCTTGGCTAACCAGCCACCACTTCGTATTGTGCATTGTTTTCGCTCGCCGGTAGGCGGGATATTCCGCCATGTCAGGGACCTGATTGAAGTTCAGGCATCGCAGGGACACAAAGTCGGCATTCTTTGTGATTCCAGTACCGGTGGTGATTATGAGGACGCCCTGTTTGAATTGATCAAGCCCAATCTCGAACTGGGGTTGCACCGGATCGTCATGCGGCGAAGGATCGGCCCTTCTGATCTGGCAACCCTGTGGCAATCCTATCGCGGCATCAAAAAACTGAAACCGGATATTTTGCACTCGCACGGGGCCAAGGGGGGCGCCTATGCGCGGATGATTGGCTCGATTATGGGCTTTGCCGGGGCTAAGGTTGCGCGGCTTTATTGCCCGCATGGCGGTAGCATTCACTTTGACCCGGCAAAGCCCATAAT
>JALTNS010000018.1:15005-28744 GCA_027000565.1 Rhizobiaceae bacterium
CCTGCAGGGGCGGTTTTATTTTATGCTGGAGAAGTTTCTCGAGCGTTCAACCGACCGGCTGATATTTGTCAGCAATTATGAAAAAGACGGATATTTTGAAAAAATCGGCAGGCCCCGCTGCCCCCACAGTCTGGTTTATAACGGACTAAAAGATGAAGAGTTTGAACCGGTTGGCAATAATGATGAAGCGGTGGATTTTCTTTATATTGGCATGATGCGCGATTTGAAGGGGCCTGACCTCTTCATTGAGGCGCTTGAAAAAGTGGAAGCCATTATTGGCCGCAAAACCTCCGCCCTGATGGTCGGTGATGGTCCTGATCTGGAAAAATACATTCAACAGGTCAAGAATTCCAAACTAGACGACCGGGTGAAATTTCAACCACCGATGCCGGCCAGAGAGGCGTTTGTCAAAGCCAGAATTGTCGTGGTGCCATCGCGGGCTGAATCGATGCCTTATATTGTGCTTGAAACAATTGCCGCGGCAAAACCGCTGGTGGTTTCCAATGTTGGCGGTATTCCTGAAATTTATCAGCAGCAATCCGGCAATCTGGTTGAGGCCGGAAATGTTGATGCATTGGCCGCGGAAATGGCATCATTGCTGTTGGACCCGGATGCCGAAACAAACGCAGCTTTACTGGCCGACAACCTGAGGGGCCGGTTTTCGGTCAATCACATGGCCGCGACCATTAACGACGCCTATCTGGCAACGCTTAAATCTTGAATTAACCCTGCTGGCAAATTCACCCAATATCAAAGGTTTCTTAGGGCATTTGAACTATTCTGGTCACCAATGATGAGTTGGCAGACACGGGAACACCTTGGACCATGAGTGAAATCGATCCGAAACTGACCTTCAGTTCCACCTCGGTAATGTCGGGTGCAATCAGCAAACATGCGGAAGGTAAACGCGAAGAAGTGAAACTGAGCGCGCGCGCCAGTCAGGTCGCCTCGCAGTTTGCGGCCAATGCGATCTCGCCATTTATCATTACCGGCACAATCCGGTTGATTGAATTCATCATGGTTTTTGCCGTCGGAATGGGCGTGTATTTTGCTTACGTTTATCCCATGGATGGATTCAAAATCATCTACCCTTTGACCAGTTTTATCGGGTCGATAATGACGCTGATATTTTTTGAGGCGGTGGACGCCTATCAAATTCGCTCGTTACGCAAAAGCATCACCCAGATTGGCCGGGTGTTTGTTGCCTGGACAATGGTATTTGCGTTTTTTGCCCTGCTGGCCTTTTTTGCCCGCATCAGTACTGACTTTTCACGCATCTGGTTCGGTTCGTGGTACGCGGGCGGGCTCGTATTCTTCATCGTTTTTCGCTCGATTGTTGCCGCTTTTGTGCGCAAATGGTCGAAGGACGGCAGACTGGAACGCCGCGCGGTGATTGTCGGCGGCGGTAAAAATGCCGAAGATCTGATCCTGTCGCTGGAACGTCAGGGCGACAATGATATTCGCATTTGTGGTATATTTGATGACCGTAAAGACGACCGCTCACCTTCCATGGTGGCCGGATACCCGAAACTTGGCACGATTGCCGAACTGGTGGAATTTGGCCGCAGGGCGCGCATCAATATGCTGATTGTTTCGCTGCCGATCAGTGCCGAGAGCCGGGTGCTGGCCATGCTCAAGAAAGTCTGGGTACTGCCGGTGGATATTCGCCTTTCTGCCCATACCAATAAATTGCGCTTCCGCCCGCGCTCCTATTCCTATGAGGGTTCGGTGCCGTTTCTCGATGTTTTCGACAAGCCGATCGCTGACTGGGATTCGGTGATGAAACGGGCTTTCGACATCGTTTTTGCGTCCATCGCGCTGGTGCTGCTGTTGCCCCTAATGCTGGCCACCGCAATTGCCATCAGGCTGGAAAGCAAGGGACCAATTATATTTCGCCAGAAGCGTTTTGGCTTTAACAACGAAGTGATTGAGGTCCTGAAATTCCGCTCGATGTTTCACGATATGAGCGATCAGGACGCCAAGGTGGTGGTTACCAAAAACGATCCGCGGGTCACCAGGGTCGGGCGGTTTATTCGCCGGACCTCAATTGATGAATTACCGCAGCTGATCAACGTTTTGCGCGGGGAATTGTCGCTGGTCGGGCCGCGCCCGCATGCGGTCAATGCCCACACAAAAAACCAGCTGTGGGACGAGGTTGTCGACGGCTATTTTGGGCGCCACAAGGTCAAGCCGGGTGTCACCGGCTGGGCGCAGATCAAGGGCTGGCGCGGTGAAGTGGACAATGAAGAAAAAATCCGCCGCAGGGTCGAGCACGATTTGTACTATATAGAAAACTGGTCGCTGCTGCTTGATCTTTATATTGTGATGATCACACCGTTCAAACTGATCAATTCGGAGAATGCCTATTGAACGCGCCAGCGGCATTTGCTGACGGGCACGGCCCGGGCAATATACGCCCGGTCATCTCTACGCGAACAATTTCGCGGGCAGTGCTGGGGTTTACCGTATTTCTCGGCGCCTTTGTCATCAATGAGCCGGCGCCTTACGAGCTGATGCTTGTGGTCACAATGGGCGGGTTTTTGATATTTGGCCTGAGACTTTCCAAACACGCGGTAAGCCTTGCTACCCTGTTTTTGCTGTTCAATATCGGCGGCATGATTTCGATGTTCCAGATGAACGCCTACAAGGAAATTCCGCTTTACCTGATGGTATCGCTGTTTCTTGGCCTGTCATCGGTGTTTTTCTGCGCGGTAATCGAGGCCGATATGGGCCGGCTGAGGGTGATAAACCGTGCCTATGTGGCGGGTGCAACAATAACCGCACTGCTTGGTATCCTCGGTTATTTCAATGTTTTTCCCGGCGCCGAGGTATTTACACTATACGACCGCGCCAAGGGAGCGTTCCAGGACCCGAATGTCTTTGGGCCTTTTTTGGTGCTACCGGCACTTTATCTCAGTTATGGCCTGTTGCAGCGCAAATTTACCCTTGCACCGGTACGTGCAGCGATATTGTTGATCTTGCTGATGGGAATATTGCTGTCATTTTCGCGCGCCGCATGGGGCCTGATCGTGATTTCCGGGGCTGTTTTATACGGTCTGCAATATGCCGGTGAAACCAGCGGTCGCAAACGTTTGCAGATGATCATTATCATGGTGGTCGGGGTTGCTGTGCTGACCCTGATTTTGCTGATCGCCCTGCAGTTTGATTCAGTCGGCAATATGTTCAGCGACCGCGCCAAGGTTATACAGGAATATGACGGCGGTAATCTCGGCCGATTTGCCCGCCACGCGATAGGTTTTGGCTGGGCGCTCGAAAAACCGCTTGGCATCGGTCCGCTCGAATTTGGCCTCGCTCTTGGTCAGGATACTCACAATATCTGGCTGAAAGCGCTGATGGATTATGGCTGGCTGGGATTTGCCAGTTATCTGACAATGACCATCTGGACACTGTTCGGATCGGCCCGGCAATTACTGATCAAACGTCCATGGACCCCCTATCTTCAGGTCGCTTGGGCGGCATTTCTCGGCCATATCATCATAGCCTGGGTGATTGATATTGATCACTGGCGACATGTCTATTTAATGGTCGGTATTATCTGGGGCTGCATGGCGCTGGAACGGCGCTGGCAAATGGACAATCCAGAGCGTGCCCGTCTTTGACGGACAAGTTCTGTTTTCTTTCGCTCACGACTGTTTGGTGCTGCGCACCAGCCTTCCCCTCGGCAAGCTCGGGAGGAGCGATGCTTTCGCATCGTTCTGGTTCCGCCCTCAAATTGATTTTATCAATTTGCAAGACGGCTTCGATTAAGAAATGACTGGCCCGAACAGAAGCTCAATGCCGGATTTCCTATTCAACCGTTGAACGATCGACAATCAATACCCCGTCAGAAATCCGGTCGTTGGGGTAAACCACAACTTTTGCACCTTCATCAAGACCGGCTGTCACCTCGGCAAATTTGGGTGAAAACCGGCCAAGTTGCAACAATGTCTGAACGGCCTTTCCATCTTTCAAAACATAGACCGCCCAATCATTGCCCTGGCGAAACAACGCCCCCAATGGCACCCGGATGGCATTTTCCGTGCGGCTGGTGATAATTTTGACATTTACCCGATAGCCATGACCGAGTTTACGCCATTTTTCCCTCGGATCGGTCAGGTCCAGGACCAGTTTGACCCGCTGCTCCTCAATCCCGAGCGCGGAAACCTTGGTAAACCCGGCCGGGCTGTTGCGCCGAACCCGGGCATTCAGGACCCCCTCACCGCCCCAGTCTTCAATTCGCGCACGGGTGCCCGGAGTAATCTTGACCGCGTCGCTCGACAAAATATCGACAACAATTTCCTGATCCGCAAGATCACCGATGTCCAGCAGCGGTGTGCCCGCCTGCACAACCTGTTCGCTTTCGGTCAACACTTTCAATACGGTGCCCTTGATGGGTGCGACCACCGCAACACAGCACTGATCTTCCATCTGAAGATGAGATATTTGTGTCGGTAACAATTCGCGCGCCTGGGCCGATTCCTGCTCGCGCTGCCTGAATTCCAGATTGGCCTCCGCCTCTGCCATCTGGGCGTTCTTCATTTCAACCGCAAGCCGCGCCTGTTGCAGTGCCCGGTCAGATATGGTTTTGGAGGCCGCCAGCCGTTCGGCCCGTTTAAGATCAGCGATTGAAAAATCCCGGTCGGAGCGGGCCTTGGCAACTTCGGCGCGGGCCAGTTGCACCCCGGCTTTGGCAATTTTGGTAGCAGCCGCAAGTTCACGCCTGGTCCGCATATCGCGAATTGGCGGGTCAACCGGCCTGATCCGGGCAAGCCGCTCCCCCTTGGCAACCGCATCGCCCGCCTCGGCCGCCAATCTTTCAAGCTTGCCGGCAATTGGTGCGGAAATGCGGTAAATATCTTTGACCCGCGACTGCCCCTCCTCATCAATCGTGGTTTCTATTTCACCGCGCGACAGGGTAACAATATCAACCGGAACAGGTTGCGGCTTCAACATATAGAGCGCCCCACCCGCGAGGCCCGCTGCAATCAATCCGAAAAATATCCACTTCATTGATTTGGCAAACATCACCTACTCCTTTGTTTTGAGTACACGGATCATGTCGAGCCGGGCGACCCGGGCAATCACAATCAGCGCCGAGAGTATTGAAGAAATCAGCACAACCATGCTCGACCAGCCATAGGCCGAATTTTCGACGACGAATGGCATTCGATACAAGTCGCTTTGAAACCCCTGAACCACAGCCCAGGAAAAACCATATCCGAGCACCCAGCCCAATGGCTGTGCAAGCAGGGCAAGTACCGCAAGTTCGATTGTCAGCACGGATGCAACCTCGCGGCGGGAAAACCCCAATACCCGAAGACTTGCAAGTTCCCGCGCCCGCTCCGACAACAAAATACGCGCGCTGTTATAGACCACGCCAAATGCGATAATTACCGCAAGAACCGCATAAACCGTGGTCATGATAACAATGTTTTCTTCAATGGTTTCGCGAAATTTTTTAAGCGATTCAGCCCGCAATGCGATTGACGCGGCCTTCGGCATTGCCTTGATCGCCGCATAAATCGCATCATATTTTGCAGGGTCCAGTTCAACAAATACTCCGGAAAGACGCGGGCCAACACGCGACAGGCGGTTGAGCGCATCGAGGTCCATATAAACATCAAGACCGAGGTAACTTTGCGTTATGTCCGCAACCGGAACTTCCACAACGCTGCCGCCTTCATCAAGCAGACGCACACGGATCATATCACCGCGCCGCGCTTTCAGATGATGGGCTACCCGCTCACTCAACACCAGCCCGGATGAAGGCAGTAAAACCGGATCAAGGTTAAGATCGAGCACCCGGCTGAGGCGAGTGGATTTGGGCTTGCCGGTAATCATCAACCGGCGGCTATAGGAACCGTTGGACAATTCAACCATCATCATTCTGAACGGTTCGGCAGACAACACGCCGGGCAATTTCTTGACTGCCTGCACCGCATCTGTTCCCAGTGGCGTGGTGAAGGTTATGGTCGCGTCCTGCCGGTCTGTCTTGAAATAAACCGTATCAATCATGAAATTTATGGATCCGAAAATGAATATGGCAGTAATCAGCAATGCCACCGCCAGCGAAGTGCCGAGCATGGTAAAACCCGACCGCAATGGCCAGCGGATGACATGGCGCACGGCCATGACGGTCAGTTGCGATACCATTCCGGCCAGCCAGCGACCAATGAAACTTGACCTGCGATAAAGCGTCGGTGCTGCCTGCCGCATTGCGGTTGCCGGTGGCAGGGAAGCCGCTGCCAGTACCGATTTCAACGCGCCTAACACGGCTGCCGCAACCGAAACTCCGGCAGCAAGCAGATAGACATCAAAACTGCGCAGGAATATCAGAAAGGGAAAATCAAAAAACTCGGTATAAATTCGGGTAAGGCCATCGCCGAGCCAAGTGCCTGCACCAAAACCGATTGCCACGCCGGCAAGTGAAATGACCAGTACCAATTTCAGATAGTGCATCGAGACTGCCCGGCGACTGTATCCCAACGCTTTTAACAGGCCTATTTGTTCACGCTCCAAGGCGATCAGCCGTGACAGGATCATGTTGATTAAAAAGGCCGAAACAAACAGAAAAATTGGCGGAATAACCCCGGCCATGGCACGCAAAGCCTGCAATTCGCTGTCAAGGAATGCATGCGATGTCTGGTCTTTGCGGCCATAGGCGCCGGTGCCGCCATAGGGTTGAAGAAGCTGATCCAGTTCTGCAATTACCGCACGTTGCGAGGTGCCGGGTAAAAGGGTCAATGATACGGAGTTGAAAGCATCATCAAGGTTGCTCAATCCCGACATCTGGCTTTCACGCATCCAGATCACTGCAAACCGGCGATGGTCAGGCACCAGATCGCCCGGCCCGATTGCATAAATAAACTCCGGCGACATGGCGAGCCCGGTAATTTGAAATTCGATACGCCGCCCGGCCAGGGTGCCCGAAAATGTGGAGCCCACACGAAAACCATGCTCCCGGGCAAATGATTCCGACACAACAGCTTCACCGGGCTTGCCAGGCTGTGGCAATCGTCCGGCACGCAAATAAAGCCGGTTAAGACGGGAAGGTTCGTAATCCGGCATTGAAATCACCGACGCCGATGCCGGTTCACGCATGCCTGTTATATCGAGCAACGCAGGTTCAACGATTCTCCCCTCGGCAGTCGAAACACCGGATATCCGGCTGATCTTCCGCATCAGTGAGTTCGGCGCACGGGTGGCCGTGGCAAAAACAGAAGCAAATCGATAACGTTCGTAATAGGCCTGTCTTGTTTCTTCCAGCGAGCGATAAGTGCCAACCGCCAATATCAGGGTTGCCACACCGCAGGCCAGAACCAGCGATATGGCCAGTGCCTGCGGCCACAGGCGTTTGAAATCGCGCAATAACTTTTTGTCCAGCGCTCGCATCACATCACCATTCCATCTGTGACGGGGTGAGCCGGTTATTATTGACTTCTTCTTTGGCGATTTCGCCATCGGCAAAATAAAACACCCGGTGGGCAAGCCTGCGGATAACCGCATTATGCGAAATAATTGCCGTCGTGGTGCCTAATTCGTCATTAATGCGGGTCAACGCCTCAAGCACCCTGCGGCCGGTATTTGAATCCAGTGCTCCGGTCGGCTCGTCGCACAATAATACGTCGGGATTTTTGGCAATGGCACGGGCAATCGCCACCCTTTGCTGTTCACCGCCGGACAATTGGGCCGGGAAATGATCCATCCGCGGACCAAGCCCGACCAGCGACAGGGCATCTTCCGGGCGCATCGGATTGCTTGAAATCTCGGTCACCAGAGCGACGTTTTCGCGCGCCGTCAGGCTTGGAATCAGATTATAAAACTGAAAAACAAAACCCACATGGTTTCGCCGAAACCGGGTCAATGCGCTTTCACCGGCGTTGGAAAGATCAATATCACGGAATTTGACATTGCCCGATGTGGCTGTGTCCAGGCCGCCGATAATATTGAGAAAAGTTGATTTTCCACTGCCCGAAGGCCCCAGAACAACAGATATTTCACCTTCGTAAAGGGTAGCACTGACCCCGCGCAGCGCATGGACTTCCACTTCGCCGGTGCGATAGGTCTTGGTGAGGTTTTCTACGATGAAAACACCGGCCTGATTTTCTGGTAGTGCGCTCATCGCGCAAGTATAGCGTATCTGGCCGGCAAATGATTGATGGAAATCAAGCTAATTTAGACTGTTTCGCATTTATATAGAAAAGGTTTAACCGGCAAACCGGAATCCATGCGTCCGGGTGGGACCCGCGAAAATTGGTCGGAACAGCAGGATTTGAACCTGCGACCCCTCGCCCCCCAGGCGAGTGCGCTACCGGACTGCGCCATGCTCCGACTGTGATGACTATCTAGCGACAATAGTGAACAGGTTCAACCATAGAATTGCCAAGATGCCGGTTTAGGTCTGTGCGTAAATCCAGTCTGGCCGCTGAACCTAACGTGCCTGATCAAGCAGCCGTTTGCATTCCAGCAATTCCATCAGTGTTGCGTTGAGCGCCTCGATGTCCTCGTCGGAAATCTGTCCGGCGCCGGAGCCACTTTCACCGCCTTTACTGCGACCACCAACAAGTTTTCCAAGCAGGCCGGATGATTGTTTTGCAGCCGAAGGTGTATCAAGCTCGGCAACCGTTGGCGCTTGTGCCGCGCTCGAAGCAGCTAAGGCGGCAACATCGAATGAACCGTTGGCCGCCGCCATGACAAATTTATTGCCTTGTTCTTTCAAAATGCGCTGCACGCCCTTGATTGTATAACCTTCGGAATAAAGTAGAAAACGGATGCCCTTCAGCAGTTGCACATCATCAGGACGGTAATAACGACGGCCGCCGCCACGTTTCATCGGTTTGATCTGGCCAAACCGGGTTTCCCAGAAGCGCAGGACATGCTGAGGCAAGTCAAGGTCTTCCGCAACCTCACTGATGGTTCTAAATGCATCCGGACTTTTGTTCATTGCCTGCTCCCTGGTGGTTCGATTCCAGCAAACGGGATTCAAATGCTGAATTCATTCCACTGCTTTGTGATTCTATAAAATATTATCACAATCGGCAGTACAGGTTGAACGACTTATTTGGAATGTCCCTTGATAACCGCCTGTTTCAGCACATTGGACGGTTTGAAAACCATCACCCGGCGCGGTAAAATTGGCACTTCTTCGCCGGTTTTGGGATTACGGCCAATGCGTTCGTTTTTGGAACGCACAATAAACGAGCCAAAGGATGACAGTTTTACCGAATCGCCCTTTACAACCGAATCGCAAATTTCATCAAGCACGCTTTCCACGAGCTCGGAAGACTCGGTTCGTGACAGCCCTACTTTTTGATATACGGCCTCGCATAGATCGGCGCGGGTCAAAGTTTTTGAAGCCATGTGTCAATCCAGTTTGGAGTTGGTGCTGCAGCAATTGTTAATATTTGCAATAAAGCTGACAAAAAACAATAGCCTAAGCAAATTTTCTGATCGCAAGGATGATTCTTTGTCGCAATAGTTGTAGTTTACCAGCGCAACAGCACCGATCCCCAGGTGAAACCACCACCCATTGCTTCAAGCAAAATTATGTCACCCTGCTTGATGCGACCATCGCCGACAGCCTCGGCCAAAGCCAGCGGAATGGACGCAGCAGAGGTGTTTCCGTGTTTATCGACGGTGATCACCACCTTTTCCGGTGGAATTTTCAATTTGCGGGCCGAGGCATCAATAATCCGTTTGTTGGCCTGATGCGGCACAAACCAGTCGATGCTTTCAACATTCAGCCCGGTTGCATCAAATGCAGCGATGATCACGTCGGTAATCATGCCAACCGCGTGTTTGAAAACCTCCCGCCCCTGCATGCGCAAGTGACCAACCGTACCGGTGGTGGACGGACCGCCATCAACAAACAGTTTTTCCTTGTGCGAACCGTCAGAGCGCAAATGGCTGGACAGAACCCCGCGGTCGGCGGTGAGGCCAACCCCTTCCTGCGCCTCAAGAACCAGGGCACCCGCGCCATCGCCAAACAACACACAGGTGGTGCGATCTTCCCAGTCGAGAATTCTCGAAAATGTCTCGGCACCAATCACCAATACCCGGTGGGCCTGTCCGCCACGAATATAAAGATCGGCGGTGGTGAGGGCAAAAATAAACCCTGAACACACCGCCTGCACATCAAAAGCCGCTCCATGGCTCATACCGAGCCGGTTTTGAATTTCAACGGAAGTTGCAGGGAACGTATTGTTCGGGGTTGAGGTGGCAAGAATGATCAGATCAATATCGGCAATTGTAATGCCGGCGTTTTTCAACGCCGCAAGGGCTGCCTTCTCACCGAGGTCAGCAGTTGTTTCACCTTCAGCTGCAATATGGCGCTGTTTTATGCCGGTGCGTTGGACAATCCACTCGTCCGATGTATCAACAGTTTTTTCAAGGTCCGAATTGGTGACAATATTTTCAGGCAAATAGGAGCCACAGCCTATGACAACGGAACGGATCATGGGTTTGAATTCCTGTTAACTGGCAACGTCTTAACTGGCAAAGTCGGCATCGCCGGTATTTGCGCTGGATTTTTCGTAGATTTCAAGGTCGGAAGATATTTTTCCAATCAGGTTGTTGTGGATCATGTCATATCCAAGATCAATAGCCGCTGCAAACCCTTCCGCGTCGGTTCCGCCATGGCTTTTTATGGCGACACCGTTGAGGCCAAGGAACACGCCGCCATTGGACTTTCGAGGGTCCATTTTCTGCCGCAGCCGGTCAAATGCCTGTTTGGCAAACACATAACCGATGCGGGCCAAAAGAGTGCGGTTCATCGCGGCGCGCAAATATTCCGCGATCTGCCTCGCTGTTCCCTCGGCGCTTTTTAGCGCAATATTGCCGGTAAAGCCTTCGGTCACCACCACATCAACAGTTCCGCGGCCAAGGTCATCGCCCTCGACAAAACCCGAATAGGAAAGTCCGGGCAGAGACAATTGCCGCAGCAAGGTGCCTGCATCCTTGATTTCATCAAGACCCTTGACTTCCTCAACCCCGATATTCAACAGGCCAACACTTGGTTTGTCCAGGTCAAACAGGGCGCGGGCCATGGCAGATCCCATCAGCGAAAAGTCGACAAGCTGTTTGGCATTGGCGCCAATGGTGGCACCAACATCCAACACGATGCTTTCGCCCTTAAGAGTTGGCCAAATGGCGGCAAGCGCCGGTCTTTCAATACCGGCCATCATGCGCAGGCAAATTTTTGACATCGCCATCAGCGCGCCGGTATTGCCGGCCGAAACCACCACATCCGCATCACCGTTTTTAACCGCTAAAATAGCCTTCCACATGCTCGAATCACGACGGCCCCGGCGCAGGGCCTGGCTGGGCTTTTCGTCCATTGTGATGGAAATGTCGCAGTGGTGAACATTTGAAGCCGATTTCAAATTTGGATACTTCGCCAGGACCGGTTCAATCGCACCGGCTTCGCCATAAAGCTCATAGCGGATGGTCGGGTGTCTTTTCAGCGACAGATCAGCCCCGGCCAGAACAACTTCCGGTCCAATGTCGCCTCCCATCGCATCCAGCGAGATTGTAACGGTATCAGTCATTTTACTCGCTGTTTTCCAGTTTCAATGGTCACGCACTTGCCCCCGCATAGCCACGAGTCACCGAAAATAGAGATTTTCTTGCAAAGGTACAAGCAATGATGTGGATAACGCCCTGCTGTTTGCCATTATCGGCTAATGTCCCGTCTTGGTGGTTTTCAGTTTTTCCAGCACAGCGAATGGAGATTTTGGCGGCTCGTCAACATTCACATCCGGTGCATATTTGTCAGGCATCGTGGCATCCGCTGCCCTTGGGAACGGGTCAATTGCAAGAGCCAACACTTCAAGAATTGACTCGCTGATATCAATAGTCGAACCTGAAATCTCCTCCGGCAAATCCTCGCCTTCTGGGTCAATGACAATCTCCCCGCTGGAATCGAGTTCCGGTTTGGCCAGAGGCGAGCCCTCGGGCACATATCGCAGCAATACATCCTCGCGAATATTCTGGTGAATTGGCTCAAATGACACAACACAGGACTGGGAATATTTCGCTGAAATTGAACCACTGACTTCAACGCCGACCCGCCGCCACGGCGTTACCAGTAATTCAGCCTCAAGACTTTCGATCGATGCAAGGTCAAAATGCTGACCGATTGCAGCCAGTTCCTGATCAGTTGCCACAAACTTGATTCGTCTGCCCTTTGTCGGCAGACGGGTGACGTCAACTTCAATATGTTCAAGCGGGGATGGAGGGTTTGTCATGGGTGGTTGACCGATTATCTTGGCCTTTGTTGTCAGGCAGAGGTTTTGGGTTCAATGTATTCGATGGCAAGCGTGCCCTGCAAAATCTCTTGATCCGGCAAGGTTTTTAGATGGGCGTGCAGATCCAACATGTAGTTTGCAATCAACGCGGCACTTTTATCCTCGTGCGCATCGGTGAATATATTGCGGTTGATAATTTCTGCAAGGGCGGGCCTGTCACCTTCTTCCAGCGGTTTTTCATAGGCACGCAAGCGACCATAATAAATCTGGGTCATCTTTTTCAGTTTTTTAGGAATAGAGATGTCGCCGACCCCTTCTTCCCGCATGCCCCGGTCCATGTCGAGCAAAAACGCATCAAATATCGCCTGGGAAAGCGCCTGACACTTCTTGTCAGCGTCTTTCAGCCGGTGGGCGAGTATAAAAACATGGATCACCATCATGTCAAACCGGCCGTTCATTGTGTCCGGCACGTTCAAATCTCGATAAAGCACAGGATTGCGCGCGCTGGACACAAGGCTGCCATAAATCTCGTGTGGAACGTCGCGGGTGGCAATGCGCGTTTTATTGAAAGAGAACAGTCGGGCAAACATTGTTGCAACCTTTATGCGGGTTGGGTTTTCAGGCCGTCGATTTGCGGGTGATAGCGTATATCGCAGGCATTGCAAATCCGGCGCGGTTGGTTTACCCAATTCCATGAAATTTTGCTGTCAGGGAAAAGTCAAATGAGTGTTGTTGTGCGTCAAGGTGATAACCGGGATTTCGGGAACGGGTTGGACAAAAATTCACGTTCGCCGAAACGCTCGAGATTTATGACCGGCCTTGGTCTGGCGCTGGTTTTGGCCACCGGGCCGGCATTGTCTTCCTGCAACAGCACATCGCAGACCATGTCGCTTGGCTTTCAGGCAAGCGATGATACGATTGATCTGGTGCCTGTGGGTTCCAGCCGCGAACAGGTCTTGTTGTCGCTTGGCACACCGTCGACCACGCTTACCCAGGACGGCGAGGTATTTTATTATATTTCGCAAAAGAAACGACGCAGCGTGGCCTTTGCCAAAGCAAAGGTGATCGATCAGAAAGTTCTGGCAATTTATTTTGCCAAAGACCAGACCGTTAACCGCATCGCCAATTATGGTTTGAAAGACGGCAAGGTGTTTGACTATATCTCACGCACCACCCCGACCGGCGGCCGCGATATTTCGTTCCTTGGCCAAATCCTCGGCGCTGCAGCTTCCGGTGCCATTAACCCGTTTGGACAGTGATGGCGGGTGGGCCATTGGTGCGCCAAAGCGCTTCATCCATCTGACGGAATCATTCTTGTTTAATTCGCTCACGGCCATTCGTGCAGCGCACAGCCTCGGCGGGGGCGGTGCACAAGCGCCGGGCTGCCCTTAGGGGCCAGACTGTTTCCTTGTTAACGTGAAACAGCTCAAAGTTTGCCTTCATATGAAGCCTGGCCCGGTTTATCTCTTTATTCGATAGTCGCTGACTATGTCC
>JALTNS010000019.1 GCA_027000565.1 Rhizobiaceae bacterium
CCTTGAATCAACTGGATAATATTTTTGTACAGGTGTGGACATAACATCCATCATGTGTTTTATACATATATGAACAAAACTAAACAAGTCAACCAATCAGGAAAATGCCATGACCGCCTTTTTTATTGCCACACCGAAAATAACAGACGCAGAGAAATTTCAGGAATATGCAGCGAAGGCTGGAAAAACTACGGCCGCATTTGGAGGTGAGCTGGTTATCAGGGGGGCGGTTGCCAATGTACTTGCCGGCGAAAGCGACCATACGGCTACTGCAGTGGTGAAGTTTGCCGATATCAAGACGTTGAATGACTGGTATCAATCAGCAGAATATCAGGCGATAATTCCGCTGCGGGACAGTGCGTGTGAAATGAATCTGGTGGCCTATTCTGTGCCAACCTGATGGGTTCGTGCTCCGGCTTTAGTTTAGACCAGATATCAATTTGGTAAGCAAGGTGTTGAGCATTTTTTGCTCGTCAATGCTGAGAACTTTCAAAATATCATGTTCATTTGCAAGATGTTCGGGAACCAGCCGATCAATAAGTTCAATACCTTTTTTGCTCAGTAGCACAATTGTGCCGCGCCGGTCCTTAGGGTTGGGTTTGCGAATGACTAGCCCGGATTTTTCCAGCCGATCAAGCCGATTGGTCATACCGCCCGATGATATCATTGTTGCGTTGTAAAGTTCTGTCGGCGTTAACGAAAATGGAGCACCGGAACGGCGCAAGGTTGCAAGAACATCGAACTCGCCACCTTGCAATCCATAGCGGGTAAACAGCGGCTCAAGCCGACCGCGGCCAATCAAGTGGGCCGCCTCTGCCAATTGACCGATAACTTCCATTGGTAACAATTCAAGCTCCGGTTTTTCACGGTGCCATTGTTGCATTGCGAGTTTTGCACGGTTCATTGATACTCCATTTGTCTTGACGCTAAGATACTTAGCAGATAGATATAAATTACCCCGACGAGGAGTTCCCTGCAATGGTGAAAATTTCATCTGCTAAACCCGCTGAAAAGGCACGCACGTACAACACCGGAATAATTGCCGTGGCATGCGTGTTTTTTGTTGGCAGTTTACTGGGGCTGTCTCTGGTAATCGCCAAGTTTGCAGTTATCCAGGGGGCGGCACCGCTGCCGTTTTTGTTTTTTGCCCTGATGGGCAGTGGGCTGATATTACTTTTGGCCGAGGCCAGCAAGGGTGCGCATATCGCAATTAGTCGAAGAACTATTGAATATGGTCTTGTGGCCGGAGCTCTGTTTGCACTGCCCAACGCAATCGGGTTTCTGGCGGTTGAGCATGTGGGTGCCGGATTTCTGTCGCTGACTTTCGCATTCCCCATATTAATCACCTATTTTCTAACACTGATAATTGGAATGGACCGGTTTAAACTGCTGAAGGCACTTGGCGTAATTGGTGGGTTAACTGGAGGGCTAATTCTTGCATTTTCCAAAGTCACGTCTGGTGAAAGCCCGTTAATATGGGTGATGTTTACGGTGATGATGCCATTTATTATCGCGATCGGGAATGTTTACAGGACACTACGCTGGCCTTCCGGTGTTTCATCCATGTACCTGGCGGCGATGATGCTTTTAGGTGCTGCAGTTCTTACTTTGCCCTTCGTTATCCTGTTTGATCGTTATGCCATGGTTTACCTGTTTGCGAACCAACAAATAATTTTGTTACTGGCAGCCCAGACCGGCCTCTTCAGCGTTATGTATCTGTTTTATTTCATCCTTCAACGCATGGCGGGGCCTGTTTATCTAAGCCAGATTGGTTCTGTTGCAGCGGTGGTTGGCACACTGGTCGCCATTGGTTTTCTTGGCGAGAATGCACCGCAGAATATTATTCTTGCAGCCAGTATTATAATTGCCGGAACCCTGGTATTTCATCTGGGAACAGCGACTAGAAAGTAATTTGCCGGATTGTGCAGAATATTATTGTTTTTCAGCAACCAGTTGTTTTTTTAACATGATGGAAGCTTTGGCATATCCGCCGGATCCACCATCAACAAAATGCATATGATCATTGGTTGCAGTTGATGGCACAATGCAGGTCATCATCGCTTCGTTTTGACGAAATGTACCGTAATAAAGGATGCCTTGCCGATAGGCGTTTTCAAGCACATTCTCGATTCGCGAGGCCATATCGGCATCACAGTCGAGAGTAAGCTTAAGACCGTCATCAAACTTTCGAAAATCGGTATTGTCGGAGACCTCGGCCCGGTAAAGCGAAGGATTTATCTCGCTGGTGCTGGTGTTTGTTAAAAAAAATAACCAGGCAACAAATACGCGGATTCTAAGTTCCAGCAACCGGCGCCAGTATTTTTGTTTTCCGCGGCTTGAATGGGCTTCGAGCGTAACTCCCTTTGGCTGCCAGGAAGTAGTTGGGCCTTCGACGGGAACCGGGTGGCCATCGCGGTCAAGTGAATGGACCAATTCCAGAACCTGATGGATGATTTTCCGATAGGTCCCGGGTTCGGCACCTGCCCGCGGTGACGCCAGAACAGAAAGAACCAATCCGCGTTTTGGCAACAAGGGGGTCCAGCGGCAGGAAAGACCCGTAAGATTGGGAATTGTGCCCTCAGGCGCCATTTCCAACTGAAAATCACCATCCTTCATTTTGGTTTCGGCCCAAACCATGCCGCCACCTCGAAACATGGCGTAGTCCACACCATCAGATACCTGAAATCGGGCAACCGCCACATCCAGGCCCTGTTCTCGAATTTCCCTCAAAGGGACCAATGCGACCCGAAGAGCCATGTTAAACTCTTCAAACGCCCACCTTTTAACAGCTGATAGAGCTTCTGCGGCAGCTTTCCGTCGCTCTGGCCAAATAGCAAAGGCTGCACCATCACCGCCAAATACATATGGAAATGCGTGTTTGCCGGGAATGTTGAACTGGGCTGCAATTATGCTTGCACCAATAGTATTGATTGTTTTATAGAGCCCGGCCTCAATTGCCCCGGTGGAATCGACCACGTCGGCCACACCTATAATCCAGTCGTCAGGCAATGACTGGTATAGATTGGCGTCTGTGACTTGGGTAAAATCGGAAAATGGCTTGATCTGACTGTAATAATCTTCAGGTTTGGAATGTTTCATACCGCATGATACCCGGATTCAACATTGTATCCAGATTATATTATACAAAAAGCTTCTGACAACATTGACCTTTCTGATAATTCAGCGTGGTATGGGCAACCCTTGCCGAACCATCCGGTCGGTGAGTAGTATTACCCTACCGGGGCTATCTGTCTGGGGTAATTGCGTATTTTGATTAATAGGAAAGCCGCACCGGAAAATTGATTGATGCAGTATCACGGATTGTTTGAGTGAGCGACAAAGACGAAATATATCTTGAAAACCAGCCGTTGGAAAAAAACCTCCTTCGATATGTCTGGAACCACACCAGGCGTGAACAGTTGTGGATATTATCGGTCATATTGATATCGATGCCGACACTGTTTCTGGTACTGGATCTGCCAAAAAATATTATCAACAAACCGGTTCAAGGGATCGGGTTTGAGGACGTAACCGCAACGGCTACCTTTTTAAACCTTTCGATCGACTATCCAGACTGGGTGTTCGGTGGTGGAACCCTCACTCTGTTTGAGGGGTTTTCGATGGAGCGTTTGCCCTATCTGCTGGCGCTCAGTTTTTCATTTCTTGCTCTTGTTTGCGTCAATGGCCTATTCAAGTTTTATATCAATACTTATAAAGGCCGGTTGGGCGAGCGCATGTTGCGCCGGTTGCGCTATGATCTGGTTGATCGGGTTTTGCGATTTCCAACCAACCAGTTTCGCCGGGTCAAGGCGTCTGAAATTGCCAGTATGGTAAAGGATGAGGTCGAACCTTTCGGCGAGTTTATCGGTGATGCATTTGTCATGCCGGTTTTTCTGGGTGGTCAGGCGCTGATCGCATTTGTATTCATTCTGCTTCAAAATGTGTGGCTTGGGCTTTTGGCTGTCGGGGTAATCATCTTTCAGATGATCTTGATTCCAATCCTGCGGCGGCGGGTGCTAGAACTTGGTCGTATGCGCCAGTTGACGGCCCGGCAGCTATCCGGGCGGATTGGCGAAGTGGTCGATGGTATTACGGCCGTTCATGTGAACGATACGTCAAATCTTGAAAGAGCCGAGATTTCCAGTCGCCTCGGGCGAATTTTTGATATCCGTTATGAACTTTACCAGCGGAAATTTTTTGTAAAGTTCATTAATAATTTTCTGGCCCAGCTGACGCCGTTCCTGTTCTATGTGATTGGTGGTTATTTTGCCATCCGTGGTACATTGGATATCGGCCAGCTGGTGGCGGTGATCGCCGCCTACAAAGAGCTTCCCTCGCCGATCAACGGACTTATTGTCTGGGATCAAAAACGGGTCGATATCAACATTAAATATGCCCAGATTGTTGAACAGTTCAACACCGATGAAGCGCTGGATGCGCGATTGCAAAAGCCGGTGCCAGGCCCGGTCGAACCGCTGGATGGCAATGTTGTTGTTTCCAATCTGGTTATCAATGATGAATCGGGTTCCTCCTTGCTGGAGGACGTCGATACTAAATTTGGTGTGCATGATGTTGTTGCTATTGTTGGTCCGGTAAACAGCGGCACCGAAGCTATGGCGAATGCGCTCGCCCGATTGCAAAACCCCTCTTCCGGGCGCATATTGGCCAAAGGGAGCAATCTGTTTGATATGCCGGAGGCAATTACCGGGCGACGGATGTCCTATGTCAGCGGAGATTCGTTTTTACCGCAGGACACCATGGAAAATACCCTGCTTTATCCGCTTAAACACGTACCGCTTGCGGAGCGTCCGCTGGACGAGGCGGAAAAATCTGCAAAAACCCGTTGGCTGGCCGAGGCGAGAGCTTCGGGCAATATCGAACTTGATATCAATGATGACTGGGTAGACTATAAAGCAGCCGGTGCGGCCGGTGCGGAAGATATTCATATCCAGATCAGGCGGGTGCTGGAGATAGTTGAACTGGACCAGGTGGTTTTTGATCTGTCGTTGCGCCAGACTCTTGATCCTGCTGAGAACGAGCAACTTTGCGCTAAAATTCTGGAAGCACGCGAGCGTTTTCGCGGTAGATTGGAACAGGAAGAGTTGGCCAAGTATGTCGAGCTATTTGATGGAAAGCTTTACAATTCGCAGGCAACGATTGCTGAAAACCTGCTGTTTGGTACCTCTTCTGATGGCATGTTTACTCCCGATAAACTGGCTTCGAATCCACATATCAGGAAAGTTTTGCGCGATGGTGGACTTGATGAGGCGCTCTATGAAATGGGTGTGGAGCTGGCCAGCACGGCGGTGGAACTGTTTGCTGACTTGTCATCTGACAATCCATTTTTTGAACAATTGAATTTTATGGCTCCAGACGAGATTGATGACTATCAACCAATTTTGGCGCGTGTGGCTGGCGTGGATTTTGATCAGGTTAAAGAAGCAGACAAGGAAATGTTGCTTCGATTGCCATTTAACTACGTGGAACCGCGAAACCGCCTCGGTCTTTTAAATGATGAATACCGGGAACGAATTTTGAAGGCACGTCACCAGTTCCAACAGGACTTGTCTGATGAATTAGAGGGCAGCATCAGCTTTTATCAAAAAGATACCTACAACAGGATGGCGACAATTCAGGATAATATTCTGTTGGGGAGGGTCGCCTACGGGTATTCGGATGCCGCTGAAAGGGTGCAGCAGGAAATTCAGCAGATTGTTGAAGAACTAAATTTGCAGGATGATATGTTCAAGGTTGGTTTGAAGTTCAATATTGGGACTGCAGGCAAACGGTTAACTGAAGTACAGCGGCAAAAAATATCGTTTGCCCGGGTATTGCTCAAACGCAGCGACTTGCTGATAGTCAACAGAGCGCTGAATGCCATGGACAGTCGAACCCAAAAACGCATTGTCCAAAGGGTAATCAAACTGTCCCGTGGCGATGAAAATAATCCGCCATTTGGAATTTTCTGGGTGTTGATGGCACCGGCATATGCCCAGTTGTTTGATCGGGTTTTAGTGTTTGACGGCGGTAGACTGGTGGAAGATGGTGATCCGGTTGAACTGGCTAAAACTGAAAGCGCATATGCAGCAATGCTGGTGTAGGTGAATTATAGTGCATTTATTCGAAATTATAGTTTCGGGAAGAATTGCGATATATAAAAGAGGAAGGAGGTCGATATGAGTAAATTGAAGGATGAAGTTGATCTTTTGAGATCCATTCCCATGTTTTCCAATGTGCCACCTAACAAACTGAAGTTGTTGGCGTTTGCCTCAGATCGTATGACATTCGACAAGGGGCAAAATTTGTTTATGCAAGGTGACGCTGCCGATGCTGCTTATGTGATCATCGAGGGGACCGCTGATGTTTTGGTCAGCACCAGCGAAGGTGAGTCGTCGGTGGCCAAACTGGAACGCAACGCATTTGTCGGTGATATGGCGATATTCAGTGATATTAACCGGACGGCAACGGTTCGCGCTCTGGAGCATCTTGAGGTGTTGCGGATAAAAAAAGAACACATGATGGAAATGGTGCTTGATACACCGTCATTGACACTTGCTGTGTTGGAAACACTGGTCGACAGATTGACAAAAACTACCAAGGATTTGTCTGAAGCGCGGCTCGAACTGCAAAAACTTTCGGCTTGAGTATCAGACCGTTGGGAATATGGGATTTGGATTACTGAATGGGCAAGAAGGAGTTTTCGGCTCGTTTTTGGGGCACACGAGGCGCTGTTTCATCACCGACACGACAATCGGTCAAATATGGTGGAAATACTGCCTGCGTTGAGGTGCGCTGTGGTGACAAGACCCTGATCTTTGATGCGGGCTCCGGTTTTCGCCAGTTGGGTCTTGATCTGCAACAACAATGCAATTTCGATCTCGAACTGTTTTTTACCCATTTTCACTACGACCATATATGCGGATTGCCGTTTTTTGCGCCTCTTTATAATCCCGAATGTAAAATTCGTATCTGGTCTGGCCATCTTGAACGAAAAAATGCAACACGAGAATCGATCAAGGATTATATGGCACATCCGTTTTTTCCGGTCGGGCCAGAGGTTTTCAACGCGGCGATCGCATACAATGACTTTCGATCAGGTGACACACTGGCACCCTGTGAGGAAATTGAAATTTTAACCTGCCCGCTTAATCATCCGGGGGGCGCAACCGCATACCGGATTAATTTTGATGGCCGTTCGCTTTGTTATGTCACCGATACGGAACATAAACCGGATGAACTGGACCAGAATATATTGCAGTTGATCGAGGGCGCAGAGCTTATGATCTACGATGCAACCTATGCGGATTCTGAATACCCGAACTATGTTGATTTTGGACATTCGACCTGGGAACAGGGTATCCGGCTTTGCAAGGCGGCCAATGTTGAAAGGTTCGGGATCTTTCATCACCGGCCGAGCAGAACAGACACCAAGTTGGACTCAATCGAACGGGCTGCGAAGAAAAAACTTGCCGGTAGTTTTGCTACTCGTGATGGTCTCAAGATAAATATCTGACACACAATTGTGAGCGATACTGCCCAAGGTTGTGATCAGTACCCGCTTGATCATGCGGGGTTTAAGCGTACATGAGCATCCAATCTTGCTATTGTGGGTCTGCCAACAGATATGAAACATTTCATTCAAACAATTTCCGGTTTTATGCGCGAAATTATCGCCAGTTTTAACACCGGGATAAAGCGCGATGCTTTGCCGGAACAGGTTCGCAAAACCATTGAGCGCAGCGATGATATGAGCGAAGCGCTGGTCAAGCTGATCCAGTTGGTCATTTTTTCAATTTGGGGCATGCTCTATTTTTCATCACCAAAACCCAACCCGGATACGGAATCATGGGTTCCTATAATTGTGGCAATATATCTGGTTATCACATTTATTGGCTTTGTCTGGGCGTGTTCCCGTCGAATTCCGACTCCAGTGGTGTATTTTTCAATCTTTGTTGATACCGCGCTGATGATTTTCCTGATTGGAAGTTTTCATATTCAATATGGCCAAACCGCATCGTTTTCGCTCAAGGCACCGGCGATGCTTAATCTGTTTGTGCTGATCGCGCTTAGAACCCTGCGCTTTCAGGCACGGTTTGTGGTGGCTGCGGGCTTAATGGCAGTGCTTGGATGGCTGGTTCTTGTTGCTTATGTGGTGACGGTTGACCCCGAAAACATGATGGTGACCCGCGATTATGTCACCTATCTAACATCCAATTCGGTGTTGATCGGTGCGGAAATTGGCAAGATTATAGCTATTTTGATGGTGACTGCCATCCTCGCAATTGCCGTGCGCCGGGCCTACAATCTGTTGGTCATATCGGTTTCGGAAGAAACGGCTGCGCGTTCACTGGCGCGTTTTTTTGATGATTCGG
>JALTNS010000020.1:0-2860 GCA_027000565.1 Rhizobiaceae bacterium
ATCTGGCGGAGGCAATGGCAGAGGCTGGTATTGCCGCTGGTCTGCCCCCGGCACTGGCTGAAAATCTTGCCCGTGCAACCGTGATTGGTGCAGGCGAACTGATGCATCAATCGCCGCTTTCGCCGGACGAATTGCGCTCTAATGTGACCTCCCCCAACGGCACAACCCAGGCAGCGCTGGAAGTGTTGATGGCAGAAGATGGGTTAACCAGATTAATGACCCGGGCGGTTGCTGCGGCAAGCAAACGGGCGAGAGAGCTTGCCGAGTGATGAACGACCCTGCAGCGGAAATAACTTTTGACGATTTCTTGAAGGTCGACATTCGCCTTGGCGAGATCGTTTCGGCTGAGGTTTTCCCGGAGGCACGAAAACCCGCCTACAAGCTGGTGATTGATTTTGGCCCAACCATTGGTCGAAAGAAATCATCAGCCCAAATTACCGTTCACTACCTGCCTGAACAACTGGTATCGCGAAAGGTTCTGGCAGTCGTCAATTTCCCTCCAAGACAAATCGGGCCGTTTATGTCTGAGGTACTAACCCTGGGCTTTGCCGATGCAAATGGCGACATTGTGCTGGCCAGTGCCGATGACGGCGCACCGCTTGGCGCGCGCATGTGGTGAATGCCAACGGTACTTACGGCCATTTCACCACGGGCGGCATGGATGACAATATCGAGTTTACATTGCCACCGGTTTTAAGGCCAAAGATGGTCCCGCGATCATAAAGAAGATTGAATTCTACATAACGCCCGCGGCGAACAAGCTGTTCTTCACGATCTTTCTTTGACCACTCATTTTCCATATTGCGCGACACCAGAACCGGATAAATATCGCGAAATGCGCGACCAACATCCTGCACAAATGCAAAATCCGCATCCCATCCACCAGCTTCATCATCCGAATGCTGGTAGTCGAAAAATATTCCGCCGATACCGCGCGGCTCGTCCCGATGTGGCAGGTAAAAATACTCATCGCACCATTTTTTGAAATGCAGATAATCTGCAACCCTGTGGGCATCGCAAGGGGTTTGCATTGCCTGATGAAAATCCACACTATCGGGGTCATCCTGAACCCGGCGGCGATCAAGCACTGGCGTTAAATCAGCACCACCACCAAACCACTGTCGACTGGTTACCACCATACGGGTATTCATGTGAACAGCGGGTACATTGGGGTTTTGCGGATGGGCAATGAGCGAAATACCGGACGCCCAAAAAGACGGGTCCTCATCAGCGCCGGGCATTTGCTTGCGAAAATCTTCACTGAACTCGCCATGCACGGTGGACACGTGAACGCCGACTTTTTCAAACACCCGCCCGTGCATGATCGACATAACGCCGCCACCGCCGCGACCTTGATCACGCTGCCAGGGGGTGCGCACAAATTTCCCAGGCTTCCTGTCTGACAACGGGCCCTGCAGATCAAACTCCAGTTTTTCAAACGAGGCGCAAATCTGGTCACGCAAACTCTCAAACCATTGCTGAGCTGCAAGTTTTTTGCCCTCAATATCATCGGGTAGGCCGGCAGGAATTGTATCACGACTGTTCATCAAATTCTCCAGTTTCTGGTGATTGAGGTATCACAACTCCCCCCGCGCAAAAAGCCAATATTTCGGCAAAATCAGCGCATCCCGCATCTATGCAAGAATTGCAGGTCAGGCCATCAATCTTTGCAATTGTGAGTATCTGCCAAATGACTAGATAGCAATTGTCAGGAAAATGAAATTCAGCAAACCCAAATCAAAGGAGGACACGCAAATGTCAATACTCGACGGAATTAAAGAACTCGCTTATGGCCTTAAACTTGGTGTTCTCTTCACCCTGTTTCAGCGTCACAGCATGGTTGAACGCACTGTATTCCCGAAAATGAACCAGTTTGACCGCTCGTAATTCAGGCGATTAAAAGTTCAAGTTGCAATCGGTGAAGGCTGCTTTGGAGAACACCAAAGCGGCCTTTTTTTATTTTGAATTCATTGCAGGAACGGATTATTTTCGCGCTCCGCTCCAAAGGTGCTGTCGGCACCATGGCCGCATATAAACACAATATCATCGCCCAGCGGCAACAGCTTGTTCTTGATCGATGAAATCAGGTCAGCGTGGTTTCCACCCGGCAGGTCGGTTCGGCCAATGCCGCCGGCAAACAATACATCCCCCACATGGGCAAACTGGTTTTCTTCATTGTAAAATACCACGTGTCCGGGCGCATGGCCTGGGCAATGAAATATTTGAAATTCGTTGCTGCCAATCGAGACCGTATCGCCCTCCTCCAGCCATTGGTCAGGAATGGCGTTTCGAACCGGAGCGGCCACTTCAAACATTTTTGCCTGATCTTCAATGCCCAGCAAAAGCATTTCATCATCCTTGTGCGGGCCGACAATCGGGACATTCAAAACATCCTTCAAATCCATTGCACCACCCGCATGGTCAATATGACCATGGGTGAGAAATATGGTTTCCACTTTGACCTTCAACTGGCGAACTTTCGACATGATGCGATCAACATTGCCACCCGGATCAAAGACCGCCGCCTGTCTTGTATCCACATCCCACAAAATCGCACAATTTTGCTGAAAACTGGTAACCGGCACGATCGCCACTTGTAATTGAGCCACGCTTTATCTCCTGTAAATTGGGCGCAACTTTGCAACCGGCAACATCACGCAATTACCAGCGTAACCATCTTGAGCACTATGTTCAACTGTTGATCCCCGGGATGGGGATCAGCTCTTGGAGCCCATCATATTTTTGAGCAGGCCAGCAACACCGGTCAATGCACCACCGCCGACAAGTCCTGTCACAGCTGTGCCAAGGATGCCACCAAGCATGCCTCCGCCCGCCGCATCTCCGGTTGCAGCCCCCATTC